>CALFOB010000093.1 GCA_937919125.1 uncultured Micrococcales bacterium
CAACACCGCGGTCTCTGTATGCAACTGCTAGTTCAGCAATCTTCTGAGCATTATCAGCTTGTCTCATAGCTGTTACAAGCTGACCGGTTACTAAATAACCACCCTTAGCAGCCACTTCTGCTCTACCCTGGCTAAGACCTTCTTCAACGTACTCAACAACTTCTTCAAGGGTTAGACCCTTCTCAAGGTGTTGCTCAGGTGCATAACGAACTTCACCGTAGATAACTCCATCGGCAGCTAGATCTAGAGCAAACTCGCGAGCGACTCTGATGAGTCCTTCTTTGGTCTGCATAACAGCACAGGTGTGTACGAATGTCTCTAGGTATCTAGGCAATGAACCTGAATCACAAGACTCTAGGAACCAATCACGAAGGTCTCTTGCATTGTCTGCAGGAAGTTCGTGGCCAATCTCTTTAGCCAAATCAATGATTGTTTGTGGGCGTAGACCACCATCTAGGTGATCGTGCAGTGAAACCTTAGGTAGAGCTTGGATATTTAGTTTAGACATTCTTCATTTCTCTTTATGCGTTGATACGGTCAAGGATAAGCGGTGTGAAAGTAGTTGAGAGTTCACTCTCAATCTTGATTCCACCAGATAGAGCTTCAACAGCTCTATCAAAACGTTCTGCTTCATCTGTGTAGAGGGTCATTAGCGGAGCACCCTTCTCGATCTTCTCTCCACGTTTAGCGTGAAGAATGATGCCTGCTCCGAATTGAACTGGATCTTCCTTACGAGCACGACCTGCTCCTAGACGCCAAGAAGCTGTGCCAACCGCTAGAGCATCTAGCTCGTTCACGAAGCCAGAGCTCTCAGCCAAGATAGTGTGCTCATGCTTAGCAACTGGAAGTTTGGCTGTTGGGTCACCGTGTTGAGCCTTGATCATTTCGTTCCACTTGTCCATGGCACGACCATCATTCAATGCTGCTGCAACATCAACATCCGTCTTACCTGAAAGACGAAGCATCTCTCTGGCTAGTTCAACTGTGATGTCGATTAAATCTTGAGATCCACCACCGGCTAGAACTTCAACTGCTTCATCTACTTCTAGAGAGTTACCGACTTTGCGGCCCAATGGTGTGGACATGTCAGTCAGCAGTGCACTTGTCTTTACGCCAGCATCTGCACCTAGCTGAGTAAGTACCTGAGCTAGTTCCTGTGCTCGCTCTAGTGTCTTCATGAAAGCACCTGAACCAACTTTGACATCTAGAACTAGTGCTGAGGTTCCCTCAGCAATCTTCTTGCTCATGATTGAGCTAGCAATAAGTGGAATAGCTTCAACTGTTCCAGTTACATCTCTAAGTGCATAAAGTTTCTTATCGGCTGGTGCTAACCCTGCTCCAGCCGCACAAATAACAGCATTGACCTTCTCTAGCTGATCATGCATTTGCTGGTTAGTTAGAGATGCCTGCCATCCTGGAATAGCCTCTAGCTTGTCTAAGGTTCCACCTGTGTGACCAAGACCACGACCACTTAGCTGAGGAACCGCAACACCGAATACTGCTACCAATGGGGCAAGCATCAAAGTGATCTTGTCACCAACACCACCGGTTGAGTGCTTGTCGGCAGTTGGAACAGTGAGAGTGCTGAAATCTAATCTCTCACCAGAGGCAATCATGGCGAGGGTTAGATCCCTAATCTCTCTTCTGTTCATGCCATTTAGCAAAATAGCCATAGCCATTGAAGACATCTGCTCATCAGCGACAACACCTGATGTGTAGTTAGCTACTAGCCAGTTGATCTGCTCTGTAGATAGTTCTTGTTTCTCTCGCTTAGCAACAATTAGTTCGACAGCGGAAAATTCTTTAGACAATTAATCCCTAGTTTCTTTCATCAGCGCCGAAACCTTCGGCTAAATCACGAGGACCAAAAGCATCCGGTAGTACCTGATCGATTGTTTTGATGCCTGAGACAGTCTGCAGAAGCATCCCCTCATTAGAGTGTTCGAACAGAAGCTGGCGGCATCTACCGCATGGCATCAGAATGTTCTCTGCTCCATCAACACAGTAGAAAGCAACTAGCTTGCCGCCACCGGTCATGCTCAGGTTGCTAACAAGACCACACTCAGCACATAGACCAACACCGTAGCTGGCATTTTCAACGTTGCAACCAGAAACAATTCGACCATCATCAACTAGAGCTGCTGCTCCTACTGGATAGTGGCTGTATGGGGCGTAAGCGTTCTTCATTGCAGCTACAGCTGCATCCTTCAACTCGTTCCAGTTGATCTCTTGGCTCATCTTTAGCCCTTTACGTAAGGTTGACCGGATGCTGCAGGTGGTTTCACTCGTCCAGCAAACCCTGCAACTGCTACCAGGGTTACAAGGTAAGGAACCATGGTGATGAAGTCAACAGGAATACCCGGAGATACCTGGTTAGCCCATACCTTCAAGATAATTGTGAAACCAAAGAGCAATGCTCCAAGAGTCACATAGATTGGCTGCCAACGTCCAAGGATCACAACCGCCAAGGCAATGAATCCAAGCCCTGCTGACATTTCACGACCGAAAGAACCTACGTTTCCAAGAGTTAGAGATGCTCCACCTAAACCAGCAACAGCACCACCTAGAGTTACCCACCAGAATCTGGTTCTGCCAACGTTGATACCAACGGTGTCAGCTGCTAGCGGGTGTTCTCCCACTGCACGTGCTCTTAGACCCAACTTGGTTCTGAACAATACATACCAAAGTAGCGGAACAAGAATAAACATCAGATAAACAGTGATTCTGTTGTTGAACAACACCTGTCCAAGAACCGGAATCTCTGACAGCAATGGAATAGGAAGCTTGTCGAAAGTGCCTGGGAAGTTTAAGTTGATGCTGTCATCGTCTACCCATGCTGAGTATAGGAAGTTTGTGATTCCAATTACTAGAACGTTTAGAAGAACTCCGATGATGATTTGTTCAACCAAGTATTTGATGGCAAGAGAAGCAAGAATTGTTGAAAGAATTGCCGCAGCAATCATCGCTGCAATCAAACCAACGTAGAGGTTCTTAGTGATTGAGCCAACAATCGCTGAAACAAATGCTCCAGTTAGAAGCTGTCCTTCAATAGCAATGTTCACAACACCAACGCGTTCTGACATGATGCCTGCCATACCACCGAAGATTAGTGGGATAGCTAGAACAAGTGTGTTGCTCAAGATAAAGATCATCTGAACACCTTGAGTAGCTTCTGTTGCTAACCAGCCAAGCAGGGCCATCATGGCACCAACTGCATAGATGGTAATCAACCAAACCGGTGTCTTAGATCCACGGATGCTCAATGCAACTGAAAGTAAACCAATCATCAGTAGAACTGCACCAACAATTGTGCAGAAGAACATTGAGTTCACAACAAATGGAGGCAACTGCAATGCCTCACGCTTATCGCTCCATACGAAGCTGATGTCTCCAGCTTTACCAAGGAAACCAAAGAACACTAGAACAACTAGAGATGCTGCAACCAGCGTGATTGGAGTTTTTAGACTCGGTCTCACAACGGCAGAAGAGAACATGCCTGGGGTGACTTCTACATTCTTCATTACTTGATCACCTTTGCTTCTTTAGCTTTCTGAGTTGCTTCAATAACTTTTATTCCAGGAGCAGGCAGCCTATAGAAGGCTCTAATAATCGGAGGTGCTGCGATGAAGAGAACAATTAAAGCTTTCACAACACCTAGAACTTCAGGTGACACACCAGCAACCTGCATAGTTGCAGAGCCAGCCTTGAATGCACCAAACAAAAGTCCTGCCATTACAACTCCACCGGCTCTAGAACCACCAAGAAGAGCAACAGTAATGGCATCGAAACCAATACCTGCTTCGATGCTTGTGGTTAGACCACCATCGACGCTTAGACCTTGGTTAGCAGCTGCCAAACCAGAGAAACCGGCTGAGATAGCCAGTGCCCATACGAATGTGTTCTCAACCTTGATTCCAGCTGCCTTAGCAGCTGATGGGTTATGGCCAACCATTCTGAATCGGAAACCAAATGTGGACTTCTCCATTAGCCACCAGTAGAAGACCACTGATAGAACGGCAAAGATCAATCCGTAGTGCAACTGGAATTCAGGACCAAACAGCAAACCAAGACGTGCGGTGTCGTCAGGGTTATCTGACTTAGGTGTTCCACCACCGCCTTCTTCTAGAAGAAGGTTTGGTTGTCTAAGAAGGTATGTGAAAAGAGACAAAGCAACGTAGTTCAACATGATGGTCACGATTACTTCGTGAGCACCAGTTCTAGCCTTTAGAACACCAACAATCATTCCCCAGACCATTGCACAAACAACTGCTGCAAATACAGCTGCAAGCATGTGGATGATGATTGGCATATCTAGACGAGTAGCAACAAATGTTGAACCTGCAAGACCAACCAGGATTTGACCGGTTGCACCAATGTTGAAAAGACCAACTCGGAAAGTTAGGGCAACACCCAAACCAGCCATGATTAGTGGACCTGCAAATCGAAGAGTTTCAGTGAAGGGGCGGATAGCTGAAACAAAGTCTTCTGCACCGAAGTTGATGATTGAACCCGTGAACAGAGCTCCATAACCATCTTGAATAGTCCATAAAACAGTTGAGAAAGCCATGTTTGGATCAGCACCGAAGTTGGCCCAAGCACTTACTACACCCTTGTCGAAGACCACCATGAAGATAGCTCCGATGATAAATCCAAGAAGAACTGACAGAGCAATTCTTACTGGGTCTCCAGCCATGATTTCACGAAGAACACTTGTTGCTTTGTCTTCGATAGGTTTTGCTACAACTTCTTTTTTCTTACTCATGCTGCAATACCTGCCATCATCTTTCCAAGTTTTTCTCTTGTGGTCTTAGCATCAACAATTCCAACAATGCGTCCTCTGTACATAACAGCAATTCGGTCAGCAAGAGCAAGAACTTCATCTAGCTCGGTAGAAATAATGACTACTGTCTTACCAGCATCTCTAGCCGCAACGATTTGTTCGTGAATGAACTCAATAGAACCAACGTCAACACCACGAGTTGGTTGCGCAGCAATCAACACTCTGAGATCTCTGCTCATTTCTCTGGCAACAACAACCTTCTGCTGATTTCCACCAGATAGTTGCTTAGCTAGGGTGTCAACTGAAGGTGTTCTGATGTCGAATTCCTTTATTAGCTTCGCTGCAATTTCATCGCGCTTAGCAAAGTCGATCTGGACACCCTTAGCGAATGGCTTCCCGAATGAGCCATCCAGCATTAGGTTCTCTGCAATCGAGAACTCCCCTACTAGACCATCTTTCTTGCGGTCTTCAGGGATGTAGCCAACGCCTGCTTCAAGAACTTGTCTGACATTGCTCTTAGTTAAATCTTTACCTGCGACAGTGATGCTTCCTTCATGGATCTTTCGCAGTCCTAAAATAGCCTCCGCTAGTTCTGTCTGCCCATTTCCTTGAACACCAGCAATTGCTAGAACTTCACCGTCCTGGACAGAGAAGCTAATTCCATCAACCATCTTCTGATTGCGGTCATCGAGCACAGTTAGATTCTTGACTACCAATGTTTCGGCACCTAGTTTGGCCGCGCTCTTCTTGGTGTCCAGATCAACTTCGCGGCCAACCATCAATGAGGCCAGTTCTCCAGCAGAGGCTTTTGGACTAGCTTCAGAAACAACCTTGCCCTGGCGAATAACAATGATTCTGTCAGCGACTTTCTGAACCTCACGAAGTTTGTGTGTGATGAAAATGATTGAAGTTCCGTTTTTACTTAGGCCTCTCATGATGTCCATGAGTTCATCTGTTTCCTGAGGAGTAAGAACTGCAGTTGGTTCATCAAGAACCAAAACCTTTGCATCTCTTGCAAGAGACTTGATAATTTCAACTCGCTGCTGAGCTCCAACAGGAAGATCTTGAACCTTGGCATCCGGATCAATATCAAAACCAAAACGATCTGAGATTTCTTTCACAAGTTTGCGAGCAGCATCAATATCTAGGTTGCCAACTTTTCCAGTTGGTTCATTTCCAAGAACAACATTCTCAGCAACCGTGAAAACAGGAATCAACATGAAGTGCTGGTGAACCATTCCAATACCGGCAGCCATTGCATCGCCTGGACCTGAGAACTTCACTTCCTTGTCATCAAGGAGGATCTGGCCTTCGTCATGTTGTAGCAGTCCATAGAGGACGTTCATAAGAGTTGACTTACCCGCACCGTTTTCCCCAAGCAGGGCATGCACTTCACCGGTCTGCAGCTCAAAGTCCACGCCGCGCAGCGCCCGCACGCCGCCAAAACTTTTGGACACATTTTCTATTTTTAGCGAATCAGTCGGCATGGGCTTCCTTATTGCTTATTGCTTATTTTTTATTTACTTTTGAAAAAACATCACTTTGAAAAAGAGTATTTTATTTATAGGAATTTTATTTTTTCTAGTATCTTGTTCCAAGCAAAAAGACATTAACTTAAATTCTAATTTTTTTGACTCGAATTATTATAAAAATATGAGTTATGAAAACAAGAAATCTCATTTAGATTCCTTATTTTTTCAATTACAACAACTATCTAATAATCAAAATCTTATTGATTTTTCATTTAATCTTTCTGCG
>CALFOB010000094.1 GCA_937919125.1 uncultured Micrococcales bacterium
AATTATCACCTAAGAACCTTCGGATGTCAGTAGCTTTAACGTCAATAGGCGCAGTCGTTCCAAAATAGTAGGGATTGTATGGTCAAGGTAATTTCTGGTTGCACCAAGGTTCGATTTGAATCTCAAATCAACCATCGTCAATACTGTGACCGCTGGGGATACGAATACATCTGGGATGAGAAGCCTAGAGAAATCAAATCTCCCTATGACCACAAACTCTTCGCTCTGCTAGATCTACCTATTGACAACAGCTGGTGGTTCTGGGTTGATGATGATGCTTTCTTCACCCAGATTGACACACCTCTAGATAGCTTCGTCAAAGACTTCGACAAGAAAACAGAAATGGTCTTCGCCAAGAGCCCAATCAATCCTAAAGGTGGCTGGACTTATCTTTCATCAGGAAACTTCTTCTTCAAGTCATCCAAGAGAGTTCATAAGTTCCTAAGAAGTGTTGTTGCCAGCGACTTAGTGGAAATCAAAAAATGGTGGGATGAAGAGAAGTTAGGCATGTTCACCAAAGGTGATCAAGACAAGATTGTTTATCAGTTGTTTATGCAACCGAGGATGAACAAACGAACCAAAGTAGTGCCTTATGACACCTTCAACTTCAGACCATATCACTTTGAAAAGTCTTACGATGAGCACTTCCTTGCTCACTTCGCTGTTCCTGGCGTAGCCAAAGTTGACTCAATCGAAGAATTCCGTGCACGATTTAATTTCCCTGATTCTTCGCTCACCATGCCTTACGAGAGAAGTTAGTGAACAGCTCTAAGCAAGTTAATCGTCTAGCTGGGCTAGATGTGCTTCGTGTTCTCGCCGTTGTCGGTGTTGTACTTGCACACTTCTTTTGGTCCAAGGCTTGGGTTACCGAGAACCTAGATGCTCATCCAACTGTTGTTTTTGGTGATCTAACCCAGGTAGCAGCATATGGCTTTCTTGGTGTTCACCTGTTTTTCATAATTAGCGGAACAGTAATTTCAAGATCAGCTCTTGGAAGATCTGCGAGCGAGTTTGTTATCGCTCGGTTCCTACGCTTGATGCCAGCTCTTCTCATCGCTGTGCTCATTTCAGCTGCACTGTTGGTTGCAACCGGGGATCTAGGCATTGGCAAAGCTATTCGCTCCATTCCAACTAACTTGATGTTGATGCCATCACTTCTAGAAACTGGTTGGCTTAATCCAGTTTTTTGGACACTAGTTGTTGAAGCAAGTTTTTACGCAATAGTCGCTCTGGTTGTTTTGGTATGGGGAGCAAGCCGAGTAGTCCTTTGGAGATTTGCTTGGATTTGGTTAGGTGTAAGCGCAGTTCTCTCCAGAGTTGATGACGAGACCCTGCAAACTATTGTTTTATCTAACTGGGCACCTTTCTTCATCATCGGAATACTCATTGCAACAGCTGAATCAAGAAGAGATAAGTTCTTAGCTTCTCTGGGAATGTTTGCTGCAGGTCTGCTGGCAGTTGAGTCAACGCTTGCAACCATGAATCCAGAGGGTAGATCCATAAACGTAATTTTCGTGGCTGTGTTTGCAATGGCGTTTGTTGTAGCACTAGTAGTTTGGGTGCAACCTCTTTCAAACCTAAAGAGCAAGAACCTAGCCTTTATAGGAACCATGACCTATTCGCTCTACCTCTTCCACGTGATCCCTGGACGCATGATTGCCGAGAATTTGCTTACTCAAGGCTGGAGCATCTTGGAGGCCTATTCATTGTCTTTCGCAGCAACCATTGCCCTTTCCTACCTGGTGACTAAGTTCCTAGAGCCAGTGATTCGTGGTTGGTTCAAGACAGCCTTGAACAAGCCCTCCTAGCCGCCCACCCAAAGCCCTCTCATGGGGTAAACTAGGGAAGCCTTAGTTCCTTATAAGGCTTGCCTTCGTAGCTCAGTGGATAGAGCAAGAGCCTTCTAATCTCTTGGTCGCAGGTTCGATTCCTGCCGAGGGCGCTTCAATAACTGCTTCAAAACCAGATCTTTGGATCATTATTTTCGAGGAGGGTCCCTTGTTAGGCAGACTTTTCCCAATCAACCCAAAGGCATACCAAGGCCACTTTTTGGTTCGAGTGCTTACTTTCCTTTTCCTGATGATCGTCGTAGCTAGAAGTGCAGTTCACCTGTTTGCTCCAGATGGTGGTGCTAACAGCATTGCTGGGATTGATGTTAGTGGACCTGATGGAAATAATGTGATCGCACTGTTTCATCAATGGGGTGCTATCCAGTTAGTTTTAGTGGCTCTGTTGCTGGTGATCTTCCTTGTATATAAAGGGCTAACACCTCTGGTAATTCTTTTCTTGAGCCTTGATGCTCCGATTAGAGCGTTGGCTGGTCAGATGGGCAAGATTGAAAGCTCACACACACCACCAGGCGAGGCTCTGAATTGGCCAGCTTTCTTCTTTCTAGTTGTACTGTTCTTAATTTCTCTTAAGGAAAAGAAGGCTAAAAGCTAATTCAAAGACCAATTTGGTTCTGTTTCCACCACTGAGTTCTTCATACTTCTGGGAGAATTTCAGGTATGACCTATTCAGCTGGGAAAGTTTCCAACGTCGCGTTGAGCGTTGGAATCGCTACCGGTATTTACGGAATATCTTTCGGTGCTCTTTCGGTAACTGCAGGCTTTGACATCTGGCAAACAATTGCACTTAGCGTTCTTATGTTTAGCGGAGGGTCACAATTTGCCTTTGTTGCTGTTGGTTTTGCCGATCTCACTACTGCAGTTACATCTGCATGGTTAGTTGGAGTTAGAAATGGGTTCTACGCTCTAAGCCTTGCTCCAATATTGGAAACCAAGGGTATTCGTAAGATTTTTGCTTCTCAACTAACCATTGACGAGAGCGCTGCCGTTTCAACTTCACGACAAACGATAGAAGAACAACGCAAAGGATTTTGGCTTACTGGTATCTCAGTTTTCGTTTTCTGGAATCTGGCAACAGTCGTTGGAGCATTGTTGGGACAACAAATTGGTGATCCTGAAACTTTCGGGCTCGATGCTGCAGCAGCAGCTGCGCTATTTGCTTTGGTCTGGCCACGTATCCAGAAATCTGCTGGAGCGATCATTGCTTCAACCGCCATAATCGCAAGCGTTCTGTTCTCTCTAGTCCTGCCGTCAGGACCTCCGGTCTTGATTGGAGCACTCTGTGCAGTGGCAGTTGGGTTCATGCTGAATAGAGGTAAGCATGAGTAGCTGGGCAGCAATTATCGCTGCATCGGCAGCTGTGTTTTCCTGGAAGTATCTTGGGTATCTCGTGCCACGTAGATTCTTGGAGTCAAAGTTCCTGCAAAAGCTAGCAGGCTTTCTCACTATCGCTTTATTGTCTGGGTTGGTCGGAGTTCAGACTTTTATCGCGACTAATTCCTCAACGAAGGCCCATGAATTAGTTTTTGATGCTCGGCTGGTGGCTCTACTAGTGGCTGTGGTGCTTTTGAAACTTAGAGCACCCTTTCTTGTTATCGTGATCGCGGCCGCATCCACGGCGTCACTTCTACGCTTAGCTTTCTAAAGCCAATGCGCAAGTGGCCTCTGGGTGGAGCTCAACGTTGTTCCCGTAAAATAAGTCCATGGCGAACATAGAGCAGCTTCCGGGCATACCTATTGATGGGCGCAAAAGCGCATCAATAGCCCGCAATCGACTTGCGCTACTTAGAGCCACACAGGAAGCCATAGCCGAGCATGGGTCGGATGTGACCACAGATCAGATTGCCGAAACTGCGGGCATTACTGTCAGCACGATTTATCAGCACTTTGAAAACAAAGATGAGCTAATCATGGCGGCAAATGTCCTAGCCTTCAGAGACTGGGAGCAGTGGGCTGAATCTATTGCTGGGCAATCTGACGACAAGCTGAAGCGGCTAGTTATGCCTCTGCGACTGATGATTCGAATGAATACCACGCACCCGTTGACCGCAAAGGTTGGAGTTTCTAATCTTGCTTCTTTGTATGAGCAAATACCCCTGTTTATGACGGGTTTTTCGAGAAACCTTGAAAGCCTGAACGAACTCAGGCTTTTTGACCCATCGGAGATTGAACTTCGAGCCTCTAATGTGACAAATTGTGCGGTGGCAGCTTTTGTTCGGCACGTCAAGGATCCTAGTTTTTCGGAAAGGGACGCGGACGAAGCAGTGCGAATATCCTTGAAAATGCTCAATATCGACGATGTTCGGGCTCAAGAGCTCTTTAATGAAGAGTTACCTGAGCTTTCCCTGGTCAATCCAGACCGGTAAATGGGCCTTTTAGCCCGTTAGTTAGGGCTTGTGGATAATAATTCAACTTGCGTTAACCTTGGGAGCAGGTTCGCGTCATTGCTTCAGGCGATAATCAAGGCATGGCCACTAAAACCCAACAGTCTGTGTCAAAAGACGCCTTGGCGATGGCTGCAGATACCCAAAAACCCCGTCAGCTCAAGTATGTTTGGGACTTTCAAGATCGCATCTTTAGAGGGGTAATGCGTAGTGCCGGAAGCTCGGTACTTGTAATCATGGGTCTTGTTGGTTTGTTCTTAACCCTAAGAGCATCTGAAGCTTTAGGGTCAGTTGGTTTTAGTTTCTTCACCACTCAGGCCTGGGAACCAGATTCTGGAAACTTCGGTATTGCAGCCGTTATCGCAGGAACCGTAATCATCGCGATTATCGCAATCTTTGTTGCTGTTCCTTTCTCGCTTGGAACTGCACTATATATAAGTGAGTACGCACCAAGAAGAATCAAGCGACTGTTGATCACAATGGTTGACCTTATGGCAGCCATTCCTTCGGTTGTGTTTGGTCTCTGGGGTTTCTTCTTTCTTCAGAATCAAGTGACTCCAGTTGCTAAATGGCTTTCACAAAACTTTGGATGGATTCCATTCCTTTCCGTTCAAGGAAGCGATCCATCAGATCCTCTAACCAGCAACACAGTATTCACATCTTCAAGCTTGATTGCAGGAATTGTTGTTGGGCTAATGATCACCCCGATTGTTACTTCAGTTATGCGTGAAGTTTTTTCTCAAGCTCCAATTGGTGAAAGAGAAGCTGCTCTTGGCTTGGGTTCAACTCGATGGGGAATGGTTAGAAACGTTGTTCTCTCATTCGGTAAGGGTGGAATCATCGGTGCAACGATGCTTGGTCTGGGACGAGCACTTGGTGAAACCATCGCTGTCTACATGATCATCTCTCCGGTATTCGTGGTTCAGCCAAGAATTCTTGAAAATGGCGCCAACTCGGTATCCAGCCTCATTGCTTTGAGATATGGTGAGGCAACTCAGATGGGTATGTCCGCTCTGATGGCTGCAGGTTTAGCTTTGTTCATTATGACTTTGATTGTGAACTTCGCAGCTTCGTCAATCGTTGCCCGTTCAAGATCAGGAGCAAGCAGCTAATGACTACTCAAAACATTATTGAAGAACAGAAGCGTCAACTCCACGGAGTTAGAATTCGCGATCTTCTCACCACGCTAACTGCTGCAACTTCAGCAGTTGCTGCAACAGGGTTCATGTTCTCTATTGCTCCTCTAAATGGAGCGCTTACATTTGTTCTTATTGCTTATGTTCTGTTCATCGTTTTCTTTGCTTTGATAACTGCAATTGACGATGACCGTGAGGGAGTGAAGGACAGAATTGCATCAGTTGTTATCAGGTCTGCTGCAGTAGTTATCTTCTCAACTCTTGTATTCATAGTTGTTTTCACAATCTCTAGAGGTTTTGAGGCTCTTCCATACCTGAACTTCTTTACCGAAGACATGAGATCGGAAGAGC
>CALFOB010000095.1 GCA_937919125.1 uncultured Micrococcales bacterium
TCAGGTGGTTAGAGCACACGACTCATAATCGTGGTGTCGCGGGTTCAAGTCCCGCTCCCGCTACCAAGGCCCCTAGGGCTCAAAATATCTGCGAAACTTGAGCCATGGTAAATCCAAATGTTCAGGGTAAGAAATACCCAGAAACCAGTCCCTATTTAGTTGGGCGTGAAAAAGTTAGAGAATTCGCTAACGCTGTCTTCTCAACTAACCCAGTCAACCTAGATCTCTTTGCTGCTCAAGCAGCTGGATACACAGATCTCGTTGCCCCACCAACTTTCGCTGTTGTGATTCAAGAGCGAAGTCTTCCTGCTGTTCTAAAAGACCCTGAAGCTGACATCGACTTTTCAAGAGTTGTGCACGGGGATCAAAGATTTGTATCTGTCAGACCAATCGTTGCTGGCGATGAACTTACATCTGTATTAGAAGTTGCATCAGTTAAGTCTCTAGGTGCTCACTCAATGATTACTTTCAACACCGAAGTCTTTGATGCTGAAAAGAAACTTGTTTGCACTGCAATCAGCACACTAGTAGTGAGGGGAGAGTAATGACTCACATCAATATTGCTTCTCTAGAAGTAGGTCAAGAAATTGGAAGTCACACCTTCCACTTCACTCGTGATTCTCTAGTTCGTTATGCAGGAGCTTCAGGAGATTTCAACCCAATTCACTACCGTGATGATTTTGCTAAGTCAGTAGGTCTTGATGGAGTTCTTGCTCATGGCATGTTGACTATGGGAGCGGCTGTTCAAGTAGCTGTTAACTGGGTTGGCGATGCAGGAAAAGTTATTGACTATGGAGTTCGTTTCACTAAGCCTGTATTTGTTGATGCTGACAAGGGTGCTGATGTTTTAGTGATTGGCAAAGTTGGAGCAATTGATCTTGAGAACAACACAGTTCGTATTGACCTATCTGCAAGTTCTGCTGAAGTAGCAGTACTAGGTAAAGCTCAGGCAGTAATCAAGTTATGAGTCAAGCACTTAGCGAACTAACCACCATTCATGTTGGCGGTAGTCCTAAGCACATTCACACAGCATCAACTCGAGATGAACTTATAGCTATTGCTAAAGATGTCTGGTCAAGAACCGATAACTGGTTGGTTCTAGGTGGCGGCTCAAATCTAGTTGCAGCAGATGATGTTTCAGATCTAGAAGTTATCTTGGTTAGAAACCTAGGCATCGAATACATAGGTCAGGGCAGAGTCAGAGTCCAAGCAGGTGAGAACTGGAGTGACTTTGTAGTTCATACTGCTAAACAAGGTTTAGCAGGTATTGAATCTCTTGCGGGTATCCCAGGAACTGTTGGGGCAGCACCAATTCAAAACATTGGTGCTTATGGTCAAGAACTATCGCTTACCCTTCATTCACTTGAGTTTCTAGATTATGTAACCGGTGAAACAGAGATCATGACCAAGGCGGATTGTGTGTTTGGTTATCGAGACAGTGTTTTCAAAAGAGGTAAGCAAGGAATAGTTACCTGGGTTGAATTCCAGTTCTTTACAGATCTTCCAGCAGCACACAATGAACTACTAGAAGCAAGGGTTGAAGAAGT
>CALFOB010000096.1 GCA_937919125.1 uncultured Micrococcales bacterium
ATTTGAACCTCTTGACGAGGGTCGAATCGGAAGCAAAACTCCGAAACAATCTACGTTTCGAGTATGCCATAACTGTTTGCGTTTTGGAATAGTTATGCACCTTCCGGTTCGGCCCTTCCCTTGGACCATGCCCTACGGAAGGACAACTCATGGGCAGAGCCCAAATAGTTGTTCTGGTTCTGACGTTAGTGAAGATAATCATTTTGATTGTCGAAGCCATAATCAAAATCAGGTAGAACCAAGCAAGCCCTGATCTCAAAGGTCAGGGCTTGTCTAATTTCGACAGTTGTTCATAACTTACTCAGAAGAATATCTAAAGTGTGAGAATTCTCATGCTCACTAAACGCATGGTTGGTTTAGCCAGAGATGAAATAAAGCCCCCGGCACGAACCAGGGGCTTTATTTGAACCTCTTGACGAGGGTCGAATCGGAAGGAAACTCCGAATCCACTTGTGATTAAGAGTATAAGCAGAATATCTTCGATTGTGAAGTAGTTTTGCACCTTCCGGTTCGGCCCTTCCCTTGGTCCATGCCCTACGGGAGGACAACTCATGAGCAAGTCTCAACTAGTTGTTCTGGTTGTGACGTTGGTGAAGATAATCCTTGTGATTGTTGAAGCCATCTTCAAGATCAGGTAGAACCAGTAGGCTCTGGTGCTTCAAGCATCAGGGCCTACCCCAATCTAGATAAACTTGAACCAATGAAAATCTTGGTGTTAGGTTCTGGAGCTCGCGAGCACGCGATCATCAAAGCCTTAATTAGAACTGGCACAGACCCAGAAGAGATAACTTGTGCTCCAGGTAATGGCGGAATCTCCCAAGAAGTCAAGACAGTAAGTATTGATGCAAATAACCCAGAAGCAGTTACTAACTGGGCCCTTGCAGCTAGTACAGAGCTTGTAGTTATCGGCCCTGAAGCCCCTTTAGTTGCTGGAGTGAGCGATGCTCTTAGAGCGGCAGGAATAGCGGTCTTTGGTCCATCAAAAGCTGCTGCTGCTCTTGAAGGATCTAAAGAATTTGCTAAAGATGTAATGGCTGCAGCTGATGTGCCTACAGGTATGGCTAGAAAGTGCACATCGCTATCAGAGGTAGAAAGTGCGCTAGATGAATACGGTGCGCCATATGTTGTTAAGGCTGATGGTCTAGCTGCTGGTAAAGGTGTAATTGTCACAAGTGACAAGCAAGCTGCTTTGGATCATGCACACACCTTCCTAACCCATGGCATGGAAATACTTGTTGAAGAGTTCCTAGATGGTGAAGAAGTCTCTCTGTTCTTCCTCTCTGATGGAACATCAGTAGTGCCGCTATCGCCTGCTCAAGATTTCAAACGTGCATACAACTTTGATAAGGGACCTAACACTGGCGGCATGGGTGCTTACTCACCACTGCCTTGGTTGCCAGAGGGTTTTGTTAAAGAAGTTCAAGACAGAGTTGCTCTGCCAACTGTTAGAGAACTAGCTCGACTAGGAACTCCTTTTGTTGGACTTTTATATTGCGGATTGATTGTGACAAGCAAAGGTATTCGAGTGATCGAATTCAATGCACGCTTTGGTGATCCTGAAACACAAGTTGTTTTGAGAAGACTAGTAACTCCTCTGTCTCACCTATTGCATAACGCAGCAACCGGTCACCTAGCTGAAGTGAATGAACCTGAATTTACTAAAGATGTTGCAGTCACAGTTGTATTAGCTAGTGAAGGTTATCCAGTTACCTCTGCTCCTAATAGAGAGATCACTGGAATAGTTCCTGACACTAATTCAGTTGAAGTAGCTCACGCTGCAACAAAACTTGAAGATGGAAAACTTATTGCTACAGGTGGAAGAGTTCTCTCTGTTGTTTCAATAGCTGATGACTTCCATGAAGCTAGAAGAGCAGCATACGAAGCAATCTGTGGAATTGAGCTAGAAGGTTCTCACTACAGAACAGACATTGCTCTAAAGGTTGATGAGGTTCAAAATGTCTAAAGTGATTCCTGGCTGGCATCATGTTTATAGCGGTAAGGTTCGAGACCTATATGAATCAGATGACCCATCGCTTTCACATCTAATACTTGTTGTTGCTAGTGATCGCATTAGCGCTTTCGATACTGTGCTTTCTCCAGAGATTCCTCATAAAGGTGAATACCTAACATCTCTTACCAACTGGTGGTTCGACAGATTAGATGTCCCTAACCACCTAAGCCAAGAGGTAGCTGTGCCACAAGAAGTAGCAGGCAGAGCAATGGTTTGTAAGAAGCTGGACATGTTCCCTGTTGAATGTGTAGTTCGTGGCTACATCTCAGGATCTGGTTATAAGGACTATCTAGCAACAGGTGAAATCTGTGGCAACAAACTGCCAGAAGGCCTATCCTTCGGCGACAAGCTACCTGAACCTATCTTCACCCCCGCCTTTAAGGCAGAACTAGGGGATAAAGACGAGAACATCACCTTTGAAAGAGTTGTTGAACTAATCGGTCAAGACAATGCTGATTCTCTAAAGAAACTGAGCCTTGAAATCTTTGCTAGAGCTAGCGAACTAGCTCTGAAGACAGGCCTAATCCTGGCTGATACCAAGTTTGAATTTGGTATCAACCCAGCAAATGGAGAAATCACCCTAGGTGATGAAGTTCTAACCCCTGACTCCAGTAGGTATTGGTCTCAAGAGGCTTGGCTAGCTGGAGATCGTAAAGACAGCTTTGATAAGCAGCAGGTTCGTAACTGGTTAGCAGCTAACTGGGACCCTGCCTCTGGCACTAACCCTCCAGAACTACCTCAAGAAGTAGTTGGGCAGACCACTAGTAAGTATGCTCAGCTAATTAGCCTTCTAGCCAGATAAACTAGTCCTGTTCGCACCCGCCAAAGGTGACGCCGGCGAGCAAAAAACCTGTAATTTACTAGCCCCACCGACCTTCGGGAGCGTATCTGTGCCAAAAATCATCGTTGAAGTAATGCCTAAGGCAGACCTATTAGACCCAGCCGGTAAAGCAGTAGCAAATGCTCTCCAGCGTAAAGGTAATGCTGAGATTACTAACGTTCGTATCGGTAAGCGTATTGAGCTTCACTACGAATCAACTCCAACAGAAAAGGACATTGAAGCAGCTAAGCAGATAGCTGCTGACTTCCTATCTAATGGAGTCATTGAAGATGTTGTTGCTGTAACAGTGGAGAACTAACTCCATGAAGATAGGTGTAGTTACCTTCCCTGGCACACTAGATGATCGTGATGCGCAAAGAGCAGTGCGTCTTGCAGGTGGAGAACCTGTGGCGCTCTGGCATGCAGATGCCAACCTTCATTCTGTTGACGCAGTTATCTTGCCTGGTGGATTTAGTTTCGGAGATTACTTACGTTGTGGAGCTATTGCTGCTCAAGCACCAGTAATGGAAAGCATCATTGATGCAGCTAACGGTGGTTTACCTGTTCTAGGTATTTGTAATGGGTTCCAGGTTCTTGTTGAATCACGCCTTCTACCTGGTGGACTTATTAGAAATGAACACCAGCACTTCGTTTGTAGAGATCAGAAACTTATTGTTGAGAACGTTGACACCGCTTGGACCAATGGGTTCAAACTAGGTCAAGAGATTACCATTCCTCTAAAAAATGGTGAGGGTGGTTACATCGCAGATGATGAAACTCTAAAGAGATTAGAAGGCGATGGACTAATTGCTTTCCGCTACAGCGAAGTTAATCCAAACGGATCAGTGAACAACATTGCAGGACTAAGAAACGAACGAGGCAATGTAGTTGGCCTAATGCCACACCCAGAACATGCTGTTGAACCTGGCTTTGGTCCTGATACTTCTGTAGCTATGAGAAGTGGTGTTGATGGTCTTACCTTCTTCACATCTGTATTAAACCAGGTGGTGAACTCCTAATGTCTAAAGAGATCTCAACAGTTGACACAACTAAGAATGCTAAGAAGACTCCCGAGAAAGAACAGCCTTGGAGAGAACTAGGTCTAAAGCAAGATGAGTATGACCGCATCAAACAAATTCTAGGTAGAAGACCAACAAGTGCTGAGCTTGCAATGTATTCAGTTATGTGGTCAGAACACTGCTCATATAAGAGCTCAAAGATTTACCTTCGTCAGTTCGGTGAGAAAGTTACCGATGAGATGAAGAAGAACCTAATGGTTGGTATGGGTGAGAACGCAGGTGTTGTTGACATCGGTGAAGGTTGGGCAGTCACTTTCAAAGTAGAGTCACACAACCACCCGAGCTATATCGAACCTTTCCAGGGTGCTGCTACCGGTGTTGGTGGAATCGTTAGAGACATTCTTACTATGGGTGCAAGACCTATTGCAGTTATGGATCAACTTAGATTCGGTGCAGTAAACAACCCCGACACAGCAAGAGTTGTGAACGGTGTTGTCTCAGGTATTAGCTTCTACGGCAACTGTCTAGGTCTACCAAACATTGGTGGAGAGACTGTATTCGACAAGGTTTACCAGGGTAACCCTCTAGTTAATGCCCTATCTGTCGGTGCTCTACGTCACGAAGACCTAAAGCTAGCAAAGGCTTCTAACCCAGGAGATCTTGTAATTCTCTTTGGTGCAAGAACTGGTGCTGATGGTATCGGTGGTGTATCTGTATTAGCTTCTGAAACCTTTGATGCTGATGGTCCTTCTAGAAGGCCAGCAGTTCAGGTTGGTGACCCATTCGCTGAGAAGGTTCTGATTGAATGCTGCCTAGAGCTCTACGCTGCTCAGGTAGTCGCTGGTATTCAAGACCTCGGTGGTGCTGGTTTGTCTTGTGCAACAAGTGAACTTGCATCTAATGGTCAAGCTGGTATGCGTGTCCAATTGCAAGATGTATTGCTCAGAGATGATTCATTAACTCCTGAAGAGATTCTTATGAGTGAATCACAAGAGCGCATGATGGCAATCGTTCCAAAGAGAGATCTAAAAGCCTTCACAGCAATTGTTGAAAAGCATGAAGTTGAATTCAGTGTTCTAGGTGAAGTAATCAAAGAACCAAGACTCTATATCAACTGGGGCAAAGAAGAGATTGTTAACGTTCCTCCTAGATCAGTAGCTCACGATGGCCCTGTCTATGAAAGACCAGTTGCATATCCTGTTTGGATTGATGCACTAAACCAGAACTCTGTTAATAACGCCAACCTAAAGCGTTCTAATGAACCAGGTGAACTTGCTGAACAGCTAGTAAGAATTGTTTCATCTCCTAACCAAGCATCTAAGAGTTGGATCACAGATCAGTATGACCACTACGTAGGTGGCAACACAGCACTTGCTATGCCAGATGATTCAGGAATGGTTCGAGTTTCAGAAGAAACAGGTCTGGGTGTTGCAATTGCAACAGATGCTAACGGTCGTTACTGCCAACTAGATCCATACAACGGAGCCAAGCTAGCACTAGCTGAAGCGTATAGAAACGTTGCTTCATCAGGAGCGGTACCGGCAGCTGTTACCAACTGTCTAAACTTTGGTTCACCTGAGAACCCAGAAGTAATGTGGCAATTCAAACAAGCAACAGCAGGTCTAGCTGATGGTTGTTTAGAACTAGGTATTCCAGTTACCGGAGGTAACGTTTCCTTCTATAACCAAACAGGTGATGTTGCTATTCACCCAACACCTGTTGTTGGTGTTCTAGGTGTTATCGATGATGTTGCCAGAAGAATTCCTTCAGGTTGGCAAGATGCAGGTAACAACATCTATCTTCTAGGTATTACTAGAGATGAACTAGATGGTTCAGTCTGGTCAGAAGTTATTCACGATCACCTAGGTGGTAAGCCACCTGTTGTTGATCTATCTGCAGAGAAAGCTCTTGCTGAACTACTTCAAGGAGCATCTCTTCAAGGTCTTCTTGCCTCTACTCACGACCTATCAGAAGGTGGTCTTGCTCAGACACTAGTTGAGAGCACACTACGTTTTGGTATGGGAGCGAGAGTCTGGCTAAACGAGATCACTGAGAGAGACGGTGTTGACCTAACAGCTGCTCTATTCTCAGAATCAACAGCAAGAGTAACTGTTTCAGTTGGTAGAGAAGACGACGTCAAGTTCGTAGGACTCTGTGAAGCAAGAGGAATCCCAGTTCTAAGAATCGGTGTAACCGATGCTTCAGGACAACTGGAGATTCAAGATCTAGCTACCTGGAAGATTGAAGAATTGAGAAGCTCTCACGGGGCTACTATCCCTGAGTTGTTCGGATAGATGCCCAATAGCAGCTGCACTTCCCCAGGGATTATTTGACGAGCTTGAGGGAATGGACAACTCTGCGTTTTGACACGTCTGTTGCCGAGTCATAGACGGTGACATATGGTTGAGCTGATTGTTGCTGGGTATAGCCAATTACTATGCCTGAGAAACCATCTTTAGTCGACATAGCCATTGAGCCCAAAGGAAACAATTCTTCTGCGTCACGCATGGTCATAATTGTTTTGCCTGAAGTAGCGGATTGAGCCGGCGTAGATTTGATTTCTTTGGACTTCGCCTTGTCTTCCCTTGACTGAATTAGCTCCGCTTCAAGTTGCGTCTTGGCAAACGCGATCGCTACGTTGTTTTGATAATGCGACTCCTTTGCCAATGCAAAAATCACTTTACTAAGTTGTAGCGAGTTGACGACCTGCAGAACGCCACCACCCAACACCTGCTTGCTTGCCCAATCCCGAATAATCTGCTCCCCTTGGATTCCCGCAAACTTTCCTGCGTAGAGCCTTACTTCAACGTCTTTAACTTCATAGCCATACTTTGCGGCTACTAATTCAATAAGCTCCCCACGTTTCTGTACGTCATTAATCATTGTGTAGCCAGATGCGCCGCGACCAGTGCCCATGACATCGTTAGGGTAGACACCTCCCGAACCAAAGAACGACTTCACAGTTGCCAGAACCAAGCGATCGCCTCGAGCTGCTACTAGGTCGATCTCTAAACGATTCGGTTGCTCGCCTTTTGCTTTGGGATGTCCTGGGCTAAACCACTTAATTGTTATCGGGCCAGTTACAACGTAATTTTCTGCCTCGAGAGCGGTAGCCACCACTGCTTCAAATGATTCCATTTCTAACCTTCCGTTTTTGTACAGTCCAAACATCTTAGGGATGCCTTACGCCAATCCGTCTGCGAGTAGGGGTTCTAGGGTTTTGCTGTTCAACCCGTACTCGCAAGTCTCAAGCTAGCATTCCTAATCGCATCTGGATAGGAATGCGCTGGACCTTTTGAGCCGCCCATATAGCTCTGACCCACAGCACCTACCGAAAGGGGGAAAAGGTAGATGCTGTGGGGCAGAGGTTAGGTTGGACTGTTAGTCCAGGTCTTTGGTTCCAGCTTGTTCTTCGAACTTAGCCTTCATGGTTGGGTTGTTCTTAGTCAACTTCTTGACTGTGACACCATCGAGCTTGTCATTCGCTAGACGCAGGTTCTTTTCAGAGCCTAGAAGATCTTCTTTAGTCTTCTCAAAGTTCTTGATAGCGGCATCAATTTCTTTGATGGCGTTCTTGAACTTGTCTGAAGCCAGTCTGTAATTCTTACCGAATCCAGACTTGAACTCGTCGAGGTCAGCTTCAAAGTTGGTGATGTCGATGTTCTGAGACTTGATTAGAGCAAGCTCATTCTTGAACTCGATGCTCTTCATCGCTGCGTTACGCAGAAGTGTGATCATCGGGATAAAGAACTGTGGTCTCACAACATACATCTTCGGGTACTTGTGTGAAACATCAACAATGCCCTGGTTGTAGAGCTCTGACTCTGGCTCAAGCAATGAGACAAGAATTGCGTACTCGCAGCCCTTCTCATTACGGTCCTTGTCTAACTCCTTGAAGAAGTCTTCGTTCTTCTGCTTAGCCTTGGTTGCATCAGACTCGTTCTTCATCTCAAACATGATGCTGATGTATTCAACCTGGCTGTCTGTGAAGTCTTTGAAGATGAAGTCACCCTTGCTACCAGTTGACGCGTCGTTATCCTTCTCGAAGTAAGCCTTCGGGAAAGCTGCTGAACGAATCGCATTGAACTCATTTGAACAGTGCTGCTCTAGAGATTCACCAACCATCTTGGTAGAGAGCTGAAGCTTCATGTCCTTGATTCTCTGAATCTCACCCTTGAGGGTTTCTACCTCTTTAGCGTGGCTAGCAGTAGCGTTCTGCTCAGACATCTTCTTCTCAGCAGCAAGCTTCTCAAGATCCGCCTTCAACTGAATGTTCTTCTTCTCAGCTTCAGACACTGCTGTTTGAACAGCAAGTTCACCTTGAGTGGTCTTCTGATCAAGAGCAGCCTTTAGGTTGGCAATCTCTAACTGCTTGTCAGCAAGTTCCTTGGCTGCCTTCTCTGCTTCTGTTTTACGAGCAAGTTCAATGGCAGTTTCGCCTTTATCGATTTCCGACTTGAGCTTCTGGATTTCCATATCCTTGTCAGCAATGGCTTTGGCTTTAGCTGCTTCTGCTGTTTGCTTTGCTGCATCAATCTGAGCAGCCTGCTTCTCCTGCTCGAGGTGCAGGCGTGTAGCTAGTTCGTTTTCGAACTCTTTAGTTCTTACTTGTTCCAATAAGCCTGCGTAGTCCGCCTGGTCGATTGTGAATACGGTGTCACACTTTGGACATTTGATTTCGTGCATGGGTTCCTTTGTTTGTTTTAGTTTTCTGTATTTGGCATCGTTGCCGTTTACTTCTTAAGCTTTTGAAACTTTTTTACTCTTCTTCTTGATAATCACATTTAGGACAGATCCATTCCGGATCATCAAATCCGACCAGGCAGCCCATGGCGATGTGTCCAGCTGGTGGTTCACCAGGCAGCATTCCATAGATTGCTTTTAGCATTCTGCTTCCGCAGTGCTCACAGTTCTTCCAAACCAGTTCGTGCATGTCAATGGCTAGATTTGCTCTTTGGTCAAAGAACTGACAAACATCACAGCCAGCAC
This sequence comes from uncultured Micrococcales bacterium, assembly GCA_937919125.1. Classification (GTDB taxonomy): domain Bacteria; phylum Actinomycetota; class Actinomycetes; order Actinomycetales; family Microbacteriaceae; genus Rhodoluna. Next base: position 8,840 of record CALFOB010000096.1, read on the forward strand.
CAGGACCTGCCACTTCTGGTTCATTCAGGTTTGCAAAAATACTGTCTAGAGTTTGTTCAATCCAGTCTGTGTTTCCTTCATAAGAAACTAGGTTGGATTCAAAGTGAAGTGTGTTCTCAAAGCTGTCTTGCTTCTGAGTAGCTGTTACATAAACCCAGTAGCCAGTGTTTGAAACTTCAAAGCCGTTCTTTCTTAGAAGCCATTGGTAGACCTCCATCTGTCGGCGGTACCCGTCATAGAACCCGCCTGTTCCAAGTTCTGTTACAGCTTGCTGACGTCCTGTTGCCTTGTAGTCAACAACATAAAGAACACCTTTTGAATCAACCCAGATGTCATCTACAGCTCCATAGATTTCAAATCTTCCATCTTCTGTCTTGTGTGAAACACCTTTGAAGTTGTTTCTCCATAGATCAATGTCTGGGTGACTGAATGGCACTAGATCTAATCCTGCAGCTGCAACTAATGGGTGTGGCTCTTTCTTTGAACGATAGAGGTCAAACTCTTTCTTCATCTGGTTATCAACTGCAACGTTTAGGGTGAATGGAACTCCACCTGGTTTCTTGACTCCGTGCTTGACTGCTAGGACAAAGCATCTAGGGCATCGAACAAACTCTTCTATTTTTGATCTGGACAGACGGAACGCTTCAGTCTCCCCTGGAACATAGAGTTTGCCTTTGGCCATAGATGAGAACCTTTCAAGTTCGAGGCTATTTATTGGATTCGAAATAGATAACCCCGTATAAGGACAGGTTATTCCCGAAAAGTTCGATTTCTTTACCTAATTGATACTGGCAAGTCATTATGGGAACAGTTCTGCAGAATAGGCTTTTTGCAAAGAACCTGCTTGGAATGGAGATCTAATGGCTAAGAATGATGATTTTGAATACCTAAGTAAATTTAGGGACGAGGCCGATCTAAAGCCTGAAGAGATTAGAGCCAGTGAAGTCCCAAGGACCTTTGGGTCGTGGCTTCTCAAGCGTCAGATGGGTGGCGGTGGCTTCGGTCTTGTGTTCGAAGCAGCTCGCCAACTAGTAACCGACGGTGTTCCTCAAAAAGGTGCTCTAAAGGTAACTAAAGTCAAGAAAATCGGTGCTTTAGAGAAAGTTCTCTACAACAGTGAAGTTTCATCGCTACTGAAACTGCAGGACACTGTCCACGTTGCCACATTGCTGGACTGTGGCATCAAAGACAACATGCCCTGGATAGTAAGCCGACTGATCCAAGGGCAGGATCTTCGCAAGCACCTCATGCTCAACGGACCACTTAATAAAAACCAGTGGATGAAGCTAGCCGACAACATCTTTAGAGCACTTAAGAAAGCTCACGGTCTGCAAGTTGTCCATAGAGATATAACTCCAGCTAACGTCCTAGTCGCTGATGGCGATGACATCTTTGTTCTAATTGACTTTGGGCTAGCTGTTTTCGAAGACATCTTCTTTGATGGTGCAGTTGGTGGTGCTAGATCGCTAAGTACCGTTTCTCCAGGGGCTGGAACACTTCTTTACCAAGCACCTGAACAGGTAGAACTTGATCCAAGAAGCAACAGCGATATTTTTGCAGCTGGGTTAGTTCTCTATGAAGCAGCAACTGGCCATCACCCGTGGTTAGAAAGAATGGGTATCACTCACTCTGAAAAGACTCGCAACCACAAGCAGGAACTTCTTCGCCTCATAAAAGAAGGAGAACCAACATACAACGGACTGGACGAAGACCAAGTTCGCTTCCTGAAGAGGCTCTTGAAAAAAGAACCTGACGATCGCCTCCCTGCAGACTTAGCTCTCGACGCCATCACTTCTTGGAGAACAACTGGCGTTCTTGATCTTGGTTACTACGGAAGTGAATTTGATTTCAGTTCTATCCAAGCGGACATGGAAGATGACGATTCGTACCATGGCGCGATCATGAGTGCTCCGCGTGAAATGTTGAGTGCAGATGCAGAATTCTATGAAGATTCAGATGCTGGATTCCGCCAGAGTCCTCCTAGGTCAAGAAGCCCACGAAGAGAACCTAGAAGGGTCAAAGACTGGTCGCAAATTGAAAGTCTTGTCTTTAACTACTTCGATGAACTACCTGGTTCAGACTTCAGCGCGGTAATTGCGATTAAGGACATCGGTAGCTTAGGGATCACTGGAACACCATTTGACGGAAAGATTGGGGTGGAGTTCAAGATTGATGGAGACTTCACCAACTGGAGAGCATTGGAATCAACTCTAGGTAAGGGTGTGCAAGTATTCGATCCAACGGGTCGAGCTGACCTAGTTCTTCCTGCACAAGGCGGAGTCCAACTATTAGCTCAGCGAATAATGGACGTTCTTAGGGGTAGTTTCGGAAATGAACCACCAGAGATTCGTATCTACTAGTTTTCAGTTTCGTCAGGGAACTCTGTTTCACCCACGTCAAACTCGCCCTCGGCGATCTTGAAAGGTGCATTCACAAGCTCACCTGGAATCTTGAAGAGTGGAAGAAATGTTGGGTCACCAACTATTTCTCGTTCGCCTGTTAGCAGGTAGTCAGCAGTGCTCTCTACTTCATGCGGCCAGCAGTAGCCATACTCTCCGATGTAGTCGCCACCTTCTTGTTCGTAGCAATACTCATAGATGAAGCATGCTGGTTCTGGTGTGAGACGGTCAACGACCTCAATAGAGCTAGCCATTGGGTAGGGAACTCTAAGCGGAGAGCTGTCTTCATGGATGTGGACGATATACGGATAGATGTGGTGAGGAACCTTGACCATCTCGCTGGAGGTGGCATCTCTAAAGTCTTTTAAAGCTCTAGGGCTAGAAGATCTAACGGTATAGATGTTCTTATAGGGCTGCTCCTTGACTATGTCTACGAAGTGGTCACCGTATTGAAAAAGCATAGATTCCTTTGTTTTCTTGGCTCGTATAGGCAAAGAAAGTAAACAGGAGAAGCGGCTCTATT
>CALFOB010000097.1 GCA_937919125.1 uncultured Micrococcales bacterium
AGTTCAGACGTGTGCTCTTCCGATCTTTTCAAAAGCTGCTCTACTTCGAACTACAACTCCTGATGAAAGGGCCAATCTGATTGTTCTAGAGAAACCTAAAGGAATAACTAATGCCAAAGCTTGACTGTTAGTTAGAAGCAAACAAGCTGAGAAGACAGTCAAAGCTGTTCCTATATTGAACTGACTACTCGTTGCTAGGAAAGCAGAAATAATTCCCAAGACCAAGGTTGCCGCTGGCCAATACTTGCTCAGTTGAGCAACTCTTTGTTCTGTTTCTGAAGGTTGTGAAGTAGCAAGGGTTACTAGTTCTTGCTCTGCAGGTGAACCAAACGGTTCGCTAATAAGATGAGTGACTCTTTGAGCAATTAGGTAACTGCCTACAACAAAAGCCAATGCGACTACTAGTTGAATCCAAAGATCAGCGTTCAAGATAGCTGCTACAAACAATGCCAAGAGGGCTACAGCGCTTACTCCGGTTTGGCTAATTGCCTTAGCTAGAAGGCCTTTAGCCCTAGATGGCTCTTTGGTTTCAGTGTCCATAACCTTACAAGGTTACCTGAGCGACTAAGGTCAAAGCATGAAGATAACAAAGCAAGGTCATGCCTGTCTAATCTTTGAAGAGTCGGGCAAGAAGCTGGTTCTAGACCCTGGTTCCTATAGTGAACCTCAAGTAGGTCTTACTGATGTTCTAGCTATTGTGATTACCCATGCTCATGATGACCACTGTTTTGAAGCACAACTTGATCGCCTTATAGCCACCAACCCAGATCTAATGATCTTCGGTCCCCCACAAGTTTGCACTCGTCTTGCTAACTACAGAACAACCGCTGTCTATCATGGTGATCACTACCCGGTTGGTCCATTCACCATTGAGTTCATGGGTGACCTTCATGCTCAAATCCATCACAGCATTCCTGTGATAGAAAACAGAGCTGTGCTTATCAATGACAAGGTCTTCTACCCAGGAGATTCCTTCACTCTTCCTGATCGTGAAGTTGAACTACTGGCTGTTCCCACTAGTGCCCCATGGCTCAAGATTGGTGAAGTGATGGATTTTGTTGCAGCTATCAAACACAAGAAATCAATTGCAACTCATAACGCCTTGCTAAGTGATTTTGGTCATGCTCTAAACAATGGTCGAGTGAAGCAACTAACTGAAGCTCAAGGTGGGGAATTCACCTATTTACTAAACGGTGAATCAATAGAAATCTAGTGAGATTTATCTAATAGCTCTTTAGTCTTGGCTGCAATGAGAAGCTTTATTGTCTTATCAGTTACTTTCTCATCCCAAGCGAATCTAAGTGTTGATTTATCTGGTTCACCTTGAGTTAGTGAACCAGCAACTTCTTTGCCAAGAGAACCACTAAGCAGATAAATGGAATAGAAGTTCTTCCAAGCTGCAAAGGCTAAGAAGTTCTTGCCCTTCACTCGGATAGTTGGAAGCTGGTAGCTAATGATTAACTCAGGCTCAGCCTTGGCTAGTTTGACCATACGGTCTCTAAGTTCAATTAGAACCTTGGCCTGAGCTGGCTCTAGAAATTCAAAGTAGAGATCGGCTTCATCTCGCTCAAGTTTTCGCATAGCCCTATTAAAGCAAAACAGTCAGACTTTTTAGTCTGACTGTCAAAGCTGGGGTACCAGGACTCGAACCTAGAACAAATGAACCAGAATCACTCGTGTTGCCAATTACACCATACCCCAAGGGATTTGCTTCGAGCTTTCGCTCGACTCCCCATTCTACCTAGGACTATAAACCTCGAGCAAACAGGCTCAAGCGAGCAAGAGTCTCTTCTTTGCCCAGAATCTCCATAGATTCAAACAAAGGAGGTGAGATTCTCTTGCCAGAGATAGCTGTTCTTAGTGGACCAAAGGCGTTTCTAGGCTTCTGAGCCATCTCTTCGATGAGTTTCTGGTTCAGAACCTCTTGGATCTTGGCTGTTTCAAACTCAGCTAATCCTTCAAGGGATGCGATAGCAGCCTCAGTGATTTCCTTACTGTTTTCAGGTAATCCAGCCTTGGCATCATCCTCAATAGTGATTTCCGCTGCCTTCACAAACAAGAAGGAAAGCATAGGGACAGCTTCACTCAAGACAACGATTCTCTCCTGGATAAGAGGTGCTGCCTTGGTAAGAATGTCCATTTCAGCATCAGTAACTGTTGAACCTAGAACTCCAGCTGTCTGTAGATAAGGAATGATTCGCTTAGTGAAATCTTCAAGAGATAGAAGTCTTAGGTGGCTTGCGTTGATGGAATCGGCCTTCTTCTGATCAAAGCGAGCAGGGTTAGGGTTCACATCCTTCACATCAAATGCCTTCACCATTTCATCAAGGCTAAAGACATCTCTATCAGCACTGATGCTCCAACCAAGAAGAGCTAGGTAATTCAATAGACCTTCAGGAATAAAGCCTCTGTCTCTGTGGTGGAAGAGATTAGATTCAGGGTCTCTCTTAGAAAGCTTCTTGTTTCCCTCTCCCATAACAAATGGCAAGTGGCCAAACTGTGGGATGAACTTAGTAATACCTGCTTCATACATAGCGTTATACAAAGCAATCTGTCTAGGAGTTGAAGATAGAAGATCTTCACCTCTAAGCACATGGGTGATACCCATAAGAGCATCGTCAACTGGGTTCACCAGCGTGTACAGCGGCTG
>CALFOB010000098.1 GCA_937919125.1 uncultured Micrococcales bacterium
TGTCCTGAATGTGTGCCCAACGCTTGTCTTCTACTGGAACACAAAGGATCTTCTCGTCGATGCCGCCATCGTCTTCCATAGGCAATACACCTACTGGTCTAACCTCAACGATTACACCTGGGAATAGTGGGTACTCAAGAAGAACTAGTGCGTCTAATGGGTCTCCATCGCCACCTAGGGTGTTGTCAAAGTATCCGTAGTCAACTGGATAGACAAAAGGGGTGAACAGAACACGGTCCAAACGGACTCGTCCTGACTCGTGGTCAACCTCATATTTGTTGCGGCTTCCACGAGGAATCTCGATGATGGCGTCAATAGACATGCTTCTCCTAAATAGGCTAGTTACAACAAGAATACCGAAAGGCGACAATGTCCGAGCGAGTTAGGCTAACCCCAGCAATGGCGGATGTCCGACGTGCTATTCGGGATGCCTGGCATCAGGCAGGACTAGCCAAGGGCTCTACTGTTGCTGTTGCCTGCTCCGGAGGAGCAGACTCCCTAGCTTTGGCTAGTGCTGCTCTATTTGAAGGAAATCGAGCAGAGATCAAAGTCATTGCTGTGATTGTGAATCACAATCTTCAAGAAGGCTCTATAGATGTTGCTTTGAGAACTAAGGAACTTCTAACCGAGCTGGGGTATGAGGTTGTAGAGATTATGGATGTGGTTGTCCAACAGAACTCCTTAGGTATGGAAGCAGCTGCTAGAAATGCTCGTTATGAAGCTTTAGCTAAGTTTGCAGAGAACCATGCTGCCGCTTTCACGATGCTCGGTCACACCCTCGATGATCAAGCAGAGACAGTTCTGCTTGGATTGGCTAGAGGATCTGGTGCTAAGTCACTTGCTGGCATGCAGGCACTTTCAGCCGATGGAAAGTATCTTCGACCACTTCTTCGAATCACAAGAAAAGAAACAGTTTCTTATTGTGAAGATTTGGGATTGAAGTATTGGTCTGATCCTCAAAACCTAGATACTAAATTCTCAAGAGTGAAGGCAAGACTAAAAGTCTTGCCAGTTCTTGAAGAGGAACTGGGTCCAGGTATTGCTCAAGCTCTTTCTCGAACAGCAGAGATTCTGCAGGACGACATTAGCTATCTTGAACTCCAAGCTGATCAGGCTTTCAAAGAGGTTTCTAAGACAACTAACAACTCAGTGCTGATTCATGTTGCAGGTTTTGAGAAGCTTCCTAAGGCTCTAGCTAATCGTGTCATTCATAAGTCTCTTTCCCTTATGGGAGCAGAACCAGCCAAGGTGCAGATTGATGCTGTTATGGACTTAGTAAATAATTGGCATGGTCAAAAACCTTTGACCCTTCCCTCCGTTAGAGTAGAGCGAAAGGGCCAAGAGATTATTCTCAAAAGCACTAAAACTATGAAGCCAGGAGCATGCTAGGTGAACCTCGATAAGGTCCAGAAGGACATCACTAAGGTCTTAGTTACCGAAGAACAGATTGCTAACCGTATTGAAGAGCTAGCTCGTGAAATAGAAAAGAAGTATGAAGGTAAAGACCTTCTACTTGTTGGAGTTCTAAAAGGCGCAGTCATGTTCATGGCTGATCTTTCAAGAGCAATTCAATTGCCTGTGACCATGGACTGGATGGCTGTTTCTTCCTATGGTTCAGGAACCCAGTCTTCAGGTGTTGTCAGAATCCTTAAAGATCTAGACGCTGATGTTCTCGGCAGACACGTACTTATTGTTGAAGACATTATTGACTCAGGACTTACCCTGTCATGGCTAATGAGCAACCTAACCGCCAGAGGAGCAGCTTCTGTAGAAGTTGTAGCTCTTCTTCGTAAGCCAGATGCAGCCAAGGTTGAAGTAGAAGTTGCCTGGGTAGGTTTTGATATCCCAAACGAGTTTGTTGTTGGCTATGGCCTTGATTATGCCGAGCACTACCGCACCCTCAAGGATGTAGGGGTCCTAGCCCCAGCTGTTTACAGCTAAATTCCCTTTAATCTCTCTGCGAACAAGCCCCATTCGGGGTTTCACCAAGGCACTTGGGCTTGTAGCCTATTACTTGGTCTTGTTGTATTAGGAAGGTAGGGGCTGGAGCCTCTTTTATGAAATCACGCAAACTTTTTAGAGGTCCATTTATCTGGATTTTGCTTGCCTTTGCTGTTCTAACTATTGGGTTGAACTCAGTAAACACAACAGGCTTCACCAAGGTGGACACTTCAGTCGGTCTTGAGTTCATTGAGACCGGAGCAGCTAAGTCTGTTCTAGTTATCGAGAATGAACAACGTGTTGACGTTGTCTTGAACTCAGCTGATTCAAAGTATGGTGACAAGGTTCAGGCCAAGACCGGCCCGATCCGCGCCGACCTGCTCGGCAACATGTGGGCGCAGGAATGGGGCAACATTTATGACGTCGTCGCGCCTCCGGGGGCTGGCGATATCGGATATGATATTGGCGCGTTGCTGGTTGCCAAGGGTTATAAGCAAACCGAAGCC
>CALFOB010000099.1 GCA_937919125.1 uncultured Micrococcales bacterium
CTGCTTGAGGGACCACAAGGTTTCCGCGAGGCACTCGAAAGACCGAAACTAGTTCTCGAAGCATTTGCTACCGAGGAGGCTTTGGCGCGTCATGATGATCTGTTTGCAAAAGCTAAGGCATCACGCATTGAAGTTCAGATTGTTAGCGATACAGTCCTTGCTGCTCTTAGCGATACCAATACTCCACAGGGAGTAGTTGCTGTCTGCCACCAGTTCGATGTGTCTCTTGAAGACTTAATTGCTACCAAGCCAAAGCTTGTTGCCTTACTTTCTCAAATTAGAGACCCAGGTAATGCTGGAACTGTCCTTAGAGCGGCTGATGCTGCTGGAGCAGATGCGGTTATCTTCACAGCAGGAAGTGTTGACATCTATAACACCAAGGTAGTTCAATCGACTACTGGTTCTATGTTCCATCTACCATTCGTAGTGGACGTTGACATCAATGAGGCTGTTGAAGCTTTGAAGGCCGCTGGAATTCAAGTTCTAGCTGCAGATGCATCAGGTGACTCTTTGCCTGAATTAGCCAAGGATGGCAGTTTGACTGAGCCAACAGCCTGGATGTTTGGCAACGAGGCTTGGGGCTTTGAGCCTGAAATCTTGAAGCTGGCTGATCGAGTTGTTGCAGTTCCTATTTATGGAGCTGCCGAGTCTCTGAACCTAGCCACTGCGGCTAGCGTTTGCCTCTACTCATCAGCATTCCAGCAGAACTCAGCAAGTAGCTAAGCACTAATAAAAACATCAGTAGATATACTTGAGGTCTAATGTCAGAGAACGCAGAAATCACTAAAGCAGCAGTCGATGCTGTTGTTTCTGACGCTCTGAAGCTCATTTCAGGAGCCACTGATCTTTCTTCATTGAAGGCAATTAGATCTTCAGCCGTTGGTGAAAACTCTGGAATCACAAAGTTGAGCTCGCTCATGGGGAAGCTCCCTGGAGATAAGAAAGCGGATGCTGGAAAGCTAATCACCTCAGCCAGAGCAGAGTTGAATGCTGCATTTGCTACAGCTAGATCGGAAGAGCGTCGTGTAGGGAAAGAG
>CALFOB010000100.1 GCA_937919125.1 uncultured Micrococcales bacterium
CAGGTAGCTAAAGGCATCCTCGAGGATGTCTATCCAGGCCGTGAAATAAGACTTATTGACGCCAGACCTATCTTCGATAGGGGTGGCGGTATCCACTGCATAACCCAGCAGCAGCCTGCTATCTAGTGATTTCGGCGTGGGGGCAAAACTCGCCCCAAAACTGGCGTAAATTAGCCGTATGCCTCAAACCCCACTTCACGCTGAACATGCCCGTCTCGGTGCCAGCTTTACCGATTTTGGGGGCTGGGACATGCCGGTCAGATACTCAAGCGATCTAGCTGAGCACGAGGCTGTGAGAACCATTGCAGGTCTTTTCGACATTAGCCATATGGCTGAAATCTTTGTTCAGGGTGAGGGATCTGCCGCTTTCCTTGATTACTCTCTAGTTGGTCAAGCTTCACTTATTGAAAACGGCAAAGCTAAATACTCCTTAATCTGCAATGAAGACGGCGGAATCATTGATGACCTAATCGTTTATCGACTAGCTGATGACTCTTACCTAGTTATTGCTAACGCTGGAAATAGAGAAGCTGTTGTAACTGCTCTAAAGAGCAGAGCAGAAACTCTTGGATTCACTGGTGTTGTAGACAAGAGTGATGACTTTGCTCTCCTTGCAATCCAGGGCCCTCGCGCAACAAAGATTTTGCAGGGTGTTACCGACACAGATCTTTCCACACTTCCCTACTATTCAATTGGCACAGGAACTGTAAGTGGTGTTGAAGCTTATCTATGTAGAACTGGTTACACCGGTGAAGATGGCTTTGAAGTTCTGTTTAGTGCTACCGATGCAGTCAAGGTTTTCAATGCTCTAATTGAAGCAGGTGCTGTTCCTTGTGGACTTGCCTCAAGAGACACTCTTCGTCTAGAAGCAGGAATGCCGCTTTACGGTCATGAACTAAATCTTGATGTAAATCCTTATGAAGCAGGATTCGGCAAGGTCGTCAGACTAGACAGAGATGACTTCGTTGGAAGATCTGCCCTAACAGAGCTATCCACCAAGACACCTACTAGAAAGCTTGTAGGTCTTGTTGGAGAAGGTAAGAGAGCAGCTCGAGCTGACTACCCACTCTACGCAGATAGTGAATCAACTGTGCAGATAGGAGTTATTACTTCTGGAGCACTATCTCCTACCCTTGGCTACCCAGTAGCTATGGGTTATCTAGAAACAGAACTTTCTGAAATCGGCAACACAGTAAGTGTTGATATCAGAGGAACCCGCCTACCAATGACTATTGTCAAACTACCTTTCTACAAACGTTCAAAATAACTCAAGAGGAAAACTATGAGCAATCCAACTAACCGCCAATACACCAAAGAACACGAGTGGGTCTTAGTAGAAGGTGATGTTGCCACCATCGGCATCACTGCGTATGCAGCAGAGAAGCTAGGAGACGTAGTCTTCGTAGATCTACCAAAGGTGGGAACTACAACCACATACATGAAGATTTGTGGCGAGATTGAATCAACTAAGTCTGTTGGAGAGCTTTACGCTCCCCTAGACGGTGAAGTTGTTGAGATAAACGATGTTGTTGTATCTGCTCCTGAAACAGTTAACTCAGATCCTTTTGGTGAAGGCTGGTTAATCAAGGTGAAGTTCAGATCACTTCCTGAACTAATGACTGCAGAAGAATATGCCGCTCTGACCGGAGAAGGCTAAAGGTAATGGTTCTGGCCCACGAAGACTTCCAATACCGTCACATCGGACCAAACGCTAAAGATCAGAAAGATATGTTGGCTACCCTCGGGTATTCAACACTGGCAGATCTATTAGATGCAGCTCTTCCTGAAGCAATTCGTTTTGAAGGAGATTCACTTCTTCCTGAAGCCATCTCAGAAGCACAAGCAATTTCAGAACTTAGAAAGATTGCTAGTAAAAACAGAATTACTACTTCTCTTATTGGGCAGGGCTACTACGGCACTAATACTCCATCAGTTATTAAGAGAAACGTTCTAGAGAACCCTTCTTGGTATACCGCTTACACCCCATACCAGCCTGAAATCTCTCAGGGTCGTCTAGAAGCAATCATTAACTTCCAGACCATGGTTACAGATCTAACCGGAATGAAGACAGCCAACGGCTCAATGCTTGATGAAGGAACCGCAGCTGTTGAAGCCATGCTTATTGCTCGTCGTTCTTCCTCAAATGAATCAAACATCTTCTATGTCTCAAGCGACATCTTCCCTCAGACTAAAGCTCTTCTAGATCACAGAGCAGAACCTGTGAACATTGAGGTTCGCTACTTTGATTTAGCGGAAGCATCTAAGAATCCAGCCGTTCTATCTGAAGAGTTCTTCGGAGTCTTTGCTCAATACCCTGGTGCATTAGGTGAGATCTATGATCTAACTGCTTTGTTTGCCCACGCAAAGGCTCACAACGCTATTGCAGTTGCAGCGGCAGACCTTCTTGCTCTAACTCTCTACACCCCTCCAGGAGAGATGGGTGCTGATGTTGTCATTGGTTCAACCCAACGCTTTGGTGTTCCTATGGGCTTCGGTGGTCCTCACGCTGGTTACCTAGCAGTTAGAGAAGATCTAGAAAGATCTATGCCAGGACGCTTAGTTGGAGTATCAATTACATCTGATGGCTCACCTGCATACCGATTGACTCTGCAGACCAGAGAGCAACACATTAGACGTGAGAGAGCAACTTCTAACATCTGTACTGCTCAAGTTCTTCTTGCTGTCATGGCAGGAATGTATGCCGTGTATCACGGCCCAGCAAGACTAAAAGCTATTGCAGAAGATGTTCTAGCAAAAACTCACTCTCTAGCGAATGCACTTAGAAACAGTGGCCTTGAAGTTTCTAAGGGAAACTTCTTTGACACTTTCACAGTTTCTAATGTTGATGCCAAGACGATCTTCGAAGCAGGTCGATCAAAGAACATCACAATGCTAATTCTGGACGAGAAGACAATTGGTATCTCTCTTGATGAAACAACGTCAGCTGAAACTCTTGCTGATGTTCTAGCTGCCTTTGGTGTTTCAGGTGAACTCAAGGATGCAAAGGTTCAAGTAGAACTAGCCAGAACTTCTGATTACCTAACCCACGAGGTATTCAACTCGTATCACTCTGAAACAGCGATGCTGAGATACCTAAAGCGTCTTGCTGATTACGACTTCGCATTGGACAGAGGAATGATTCCTCTAGGTTCTTGCACCATGAAACTCAACTCAACTACTGAGATGGAAGCTGTTACCTGGCCAGAGTTTGCCGGTCTTCACCCATTCGCTCCCAAAGAAGATGTTCAGGGATATCTAGAACTCATTGGTCAACTGACATCTTGGCTAAGTGATGTCACAGGTTATGAAGAAGTATCTTTGCAACCCAACGCTGGAAGCCAAGGAGAGCTTGCTGGTCTACTAGCTATTCGTGGTTATCACCTATCTCGTGGTGATGCTCAGAGAACTACCTGTTTGATTCCTTCAAGTGCGCACGGAACCAATGCTGCTTCTGCTGTTCTTGCAGGTATGGAAGTAGTTGTTGTTGCTTGTGATGAGAATGGAAACGTAGATGTTTCCGATCTGCAAGCAAAGATTGCAGCAACTGGAGACAAGCTTGCAGCCCTCATGGTCACCTACCCAAGCACCCACGGTGTTTATGAAGAAGCCATAGTTGACATTTGTGAGCAAGTTCATGCTGCAGGTGGGCAGGTTTACATCGATGGAGCAAACACTAACGCTGTTGTTGGTTATGCAAAGTTTGGTCTCTTCGGAGGCGATGTTAGCCACCTAAACCTACACAAGACTTTCTGTATTCCTCACGGTGGTGGAGGTCCTGGTGTTGGCCCAGTTGCAGCTAGATCTCATCTAAAGGAATTCCTGCCAGGTCACGATAGAGCTCAATCAACTCTCCCTAACTATGGACCTGTTTCAGCTGCACCATATGGTTCAGCAAGCATCCTTCCTATCTCATGGGCATACATCAGAATGATGGGTGCCTATGGTTTGCAGAATGCAACAGCAGTGGCTGTTCTATCGGCTAACTACATTGCTAAGAAGCTAGATCACGCCTTCCCTCTTCTATACACGGGTAAGAATGGTCTGATTGCTCACGAGTGCATCATCGACATCAGAGGTATTACCAAGGACACCGGTGTTACTGGAGAAGATATTGCCAAGCGTCTAATCGACTACGGTTTCCATGCTCCAACGATGTCTTTCCCGGTTGCTGGAACTCTAATGATTGAGCCAACTGAATCCGAACCTAAAGAAGAAGTTGATCGCTTTATTGATGCGATGCTTGCAATCAAGGCTGAGATTGATGAAGTTGCTGCAGGCAAGTACTCAATTGAAGATTCTCCTCTAAGAAATGCTCCTCATACCGCTAAGAACATCGCTTCTGAATGGAATAGAAAGTATGACCGAGAGGTAGCTGTCTTCCCTGCTAAGCAGTTCAGGAACAAGTACTGGCCAATTGTGAATCGTATTGACAACGTTTATGGAGATAGAAACCTAGTTTGTTCTTGTCCTCCGATCGAGTCTTTCGCTAACTAACTGGGAAAATTCTTGGAGGCAGCCCATCTAACGCTGGTAATTGCCTGCGTAAAGTAGAATTTAGCCATGAACGTATCCCTAGAAGTTTGGCTGATTACAGCCGTCGTAATCGCTGCAATCATCACTCTTGACTTGCTATTTCAGCTAAAGCGAAAAGGTGATCCATCTTTCAAAGAATCAGCCATCTTCACCAGCATCTTCCTAGGTGGAGCTATTGGCTTCTTCTTCTTTGTTGATCAGGTTTGGGGTAAGCCGTACGGAAGCGAATACCTTGCTGGGTTCATTACCGAATACAGCCTGTCAATCGACAACCTGTTCATTTTCCTCATCATTTTCACCAGACTGGCTGTTCCAGACAAGGCTAGACGTCAAGCACTAACCGTTGGTATCTTGATTGCTCTGGTTCTACGCTTTATCTTCATCGCCGTTGGCGCGGTGGCAATCGCTGCTTTCTCATGGGTGTTCTACATCTTCGGTGCATTCTTGATCTACACCGCTTACACACTGGTTCGCGACCACTTCAAGTCTCATGAGGACGAGGGTGCTCCAGGTGGAAAGTTCATTGAATTCATCAAGAGAAGAGTCAACGTAACCGAGGAATACCACGGAGCAAAGCTGTCAATCAAGAAGAATGGAAAGCGCTTTTACACCCCGCTTCTATTCGCAATGATTGCAATTGGTGCAGCTGACATCCTGTTTGCTCTAGACAGCATCCCTGCGGTCTACGGTCTTACCAAAGAGCCATACATTGTCTTCACTGCAAACGCATTTGCTCTTCTAGGTCTTCGCCACCTGTTCTTCTTACTAAGTGGACTACTAACCCGACTTGTCTACCTAGGTCTGGGTCTTTCAGTAATCCTTGCCTGGATCGGTATCAAGCTTGTTATCCACGCACTTCACGAGAATGAGCTTCCATTCATCAACGGTGGAAAGCACTTCGAAGGACTGCCTGAGATCAGCACCAACACATCTCTTGGTGTGATTTTGGTAACTATCACCATTGCTACTGTTGCGTCTCTCATCAAGACAAGAAACACCAAGAGTGATAAAGCTACCAAGCACTAACCTTCAGGTCTCTAATCTCTGCTTCGGTGGAAATGTTTTTGGTTGGACAGCTGACAAAAGTCAATCGTTCAAGCTATT
>CALFOB010000101.1 GCA_937919125.1 uncultured Micrococcales bacterium
GATGATCGAACCGACAGCCGTGTGGGAACGTGGTTGAAGATTTAGCTCGGCAACGTTCAGCCGGCACGTCCAAGGTCTATCCGATCCCACAACTGATCCACCGGATGCTGCCAATCCTTAGCCTGCAAAGGCATGCTGATCCTTCTGCCTACTGGTCCTCTGAACTTAGGGTTAGGTTCTCGTTCTAGGGTCTTATGGTTTCTGTGGTGTTTAGATTCGATAATGGCACGGAGGTTGTCTGACTTACTAATCCTTAAGCCACAGCTGCAGGTGTTCTCTTGGATTAGAGAATGTAAGCCTTCCTCGTAGTCCTGTAGGACTACTCGGTAGAGGCTTACCTTTGCCCAGTATCCAAAGAACACTGGGCTTGAGGTTATCTTGCCGTAACGCGTACGTATAGATTCAATCTTCTCTTGTGGGTCTTCCCACTGTTTGATGTATGTCCAGCTGGTCTCTGATGAACCTTCTTCAGTTTTCTTAGTCATTTAGTGCCTCCCTAGGAGCTACCGGTCTCTCATGCCAAACAGTGTGAGGGATATCTCTTAGGGGAACCCAGACAACCGGTACGAAGACTCTGTGTCTTATCTCTTTACCTAGGTAGTTGAGGACGAAGTCATTCCAGGCTTGGTCTATCTTGTTTGGGCTTCCCATGGAGAAGAGTCGTCTAGTAACCATTCCTCTGAACCTAGGATCTAGGTCAGGTGCGAGGGTCAGGTGGTTTCTGTGGTGCTTGGAGAGCACAAGATCTAGAACTGTCGAGCACTTATCTAGAAGCCTTAAACCACAGCTGCAGCCATTGTCTTCTAGTAGTGAATGAAGGTTGTCTCTCTGATCATCAAAGAGTGCTTGGAGTTTATTTTGTCTCGCTTGGATACCCCAGTGACCAACAACACTAGTTACATATTTGTGTTCTTTCTTAGTGGCTTGCAGCCTCTCAGGGATGTCGATATCTGGTGTGCGGTAGGTGTAGTTCTTCTTTTCTTCGGACATGGTTAATGCCCCTTCCTTCAAGCTTGTGGCTTGATGTATCGGGGCATATCTGCCCCATCTTTAGTTGCTTAGACGGTTGTCTAAACCTGTTCCGTTTTTACTTCTTTGGCACCTTGCCGATGGGCGGCAGGTTGCACTCTTCTTAAACTCTTTCGAGTTTGAACAGTAGATATTTAGTTGTGGTTGGTGTTTCCACCCAAGAACATCTTAGTACTTATCGCGGAATTTGCGAGTAATTTTTAGAGCTCTATCGATGTTTTGTGCTTCTAGGTTTGTTTCAATTGCGTATGAGAGGAGCTTGCTCTTCTCATTTGGATCTGATTCAATCTCAACCTTGTTCTCGTAAGCATAGGCTTGCTCCTGCTTACTCTGCTCCAGACGAACATCAGAGAGAACTTGGTTATTAAGTTCTGCTGCTTCTTGAACTCTGCCTAGTTTGTATTGAGCGTGGCAAACCATGTTCTTGATCTTGATTACAAGATCATCGTGGAATTCAAGAGCTGCCTGCGGCATCTCTTCCCAGGTCTTCACTACTGCTTCGTAGTCCTCTTTCTGGAAGAGAGTGAATACTCTTTCACATTCACCCTTTAGGCGAAGTGAAATATCTCCTGCTTCAGAGCTGGCTTCGATGATCTCTGCTGCTGACTGCAGAGCAAGAGCAAAGTCGCCCTCTTTACGAAGCTTCTGAACTTCTTGAAGAGCGGCAGAACCATCATCTAGTTGAGGCTTTTTCAGGCGGCTATCTACTGCTTGAGCATCGAATCTAGCTTCTGCTGCTTCCTTGGTTTTACCTTGAGCTTCATAGACATCGGCTAGACCTAGGTTGTTCTTCACAATCTCTTTGAGATCACGAGTAGGTTTCTTGGTAGCTAGCTTTAGGGTCTGGCGGTAATGAGAGATAGCTTGGTCATAGTCCTGGGTATAGAAGTAAGCCTTAGCAACCCAACGTAGAGTTCCGGCATCTAACTTGCCAATCTGCTTCTCAACTGACTTCACTTCAAGTACTAGAGCTAGAGCTTCCTGGTACTGCTCTCTCTGGATCATGATCATGACTGTTAGTAGGTCACAGTAGGCAATTCTGCTTAGGTCTTCTTTGCCTAGGAAATACGCTCTGTTGGCAACAAGTAGCTGCTCTGCTTCTTCAATTTCGCCTAGTTCGATGTGTGCATGGATGGCTGAGCCGCCAACGATGTTAGCTAGGAAGTGGTTGTTCACATCGGCATACATCTGAGATGCAATCTTGTAGTGAACAAGGGCTTTCTCATCTTTGCCTTGGTTGTCATAGGCAACGGCTTTACCCCAGGTGAGGTGAGCTTGAGAAGTTCTGTCGTCCTCTTCCATAGGGAACTCTGGAATAAGACCTAAGCCTTCATCAGCCATCTCTATGGCCTTGTCGTAATCACTCTGGCTCTGAATGTATTCACGTGTGATTGCTTCAGTGAGCTCAATCCACTCTTTAACAAGGCTGCATTCTCTAGCTATCTCTAGAGCAGGTAGCCAGTACTTAAGTGGTTCTTTAGATTTAGGGTTCCAGACTTCACGATGACCAAAGTTGAAGAGGATCTCAACTTTACGTGTCATCGGTGTTGCTGATTCATTGAACTCATTCCATAGTTCATCAGCATCTGAAGTTGGGTCAAATTGCATGTATTACTCCAAGGTTCTGACACTTCACTGTGCCTTTAGGGGGTTGGAAAATTTAGTTGGAAAGTTATTGTGAAACTAAATTTGTGTTTTAGATCCAAACACGCCGTTCCCGATTATTTAATGTTCGGAATCGTTTTTATTGGTGGGGCGAGGAGCTGGTTTGGGATTAGCAAAGGCAGCGTAGAGAACCACAAAGATCTGAATGCCGATAGCAAAGACGACAACGCCTGCTAGAAAAAGCAGGACTAGAAATCCAATGATGTCGAAAAAGTTTATATTCGGCCCCTTCCATGGGCTAGCTCAATTTGTGTAAACCGGTTGGAACTAAGGTTTATTCCCGTTTATGCGGAAAGAATTAGATCTGCAATTGTCAGCTCTGGTGCTCTAACTACTTCGAACTCAACTCTGCCTAGTTCCTGAGATGTTAGGTGGTACCCCTTACATCCTGAACACTCATAGACACGCTTCTGGTTGAAGGTAGTCCAACCCTGGTTCTGCATGTCTTCAGCCGCTTTGCTTCTGAAGAAGCGAAGGTCGCGCTTAGCTTCCTTCATGTCACGGTAACGCTCTTTACTAGGGGTCTGTGTGCATCTAGCGTTGTGCTTGCTAGCTTGAGGCTTTTGGAACTTCTTTGCATTCTTGCTCATAAAATCTCCTGACTAGATCGGTATTTGCTCTGGGAATAAGATGCTAGTCCTGACCACTGACATCGCTAGTTATGAGAACCATTCCAGTCCTGGATTTATTCCCGAGAGCTTGGAGTTTCAACACAATAGGGTCACATTAGAGAACGCATTATCAGTTCCAAACAGGGCTCTGACCCTTGAAGTTATCCCCAATCCTGTTTAGTCTTACATGTAAGACAAGTAAGACAGGAGAAGATTATGGCTATGGTAACCGT
Source organism: uncultured Micrococcales bacterium (assembly GCA_937919125.1). Lineage (GTDB taxonomy): Bacteria > Actinomycetota > Actinomycetes > Actinomycetales > Microbacteriaceae > Rhodoluna. Next base: position 3,539 of record CALFOB010000101.1, read on the forward strand.
TCGACTTTCTGATGACCTTAGGGCTCGGATTGATAATCTTGCTGACCGCACTGGAAGACCTAGGTCTTACTTCGTACGTGAACTGATCATCCGAGGAATTGAAGAATTTGAAGAGGACCTTCGTGACCTTGAGGCTATACGCGAATACCTCGCCGCAGGGGGACGCAATCAAAAGAGGATTAGCATGAAGGAACTGAGCGTTGAACTCGGACTCGATGAAGTGGATAGTGGAGATATCTCCAGCAGCAATAAAGCAACTAAAAAGACTCCCCAAGCAAGAAGTGCGAAGGATGCGAAGCCAGCTAGATCAGCTAGCCCAAAAAGAAAATCCAGTTAGTTACCTAACTCCACTCAAGGGTGATTGGGCACCTTTTTACAGACTTAGAGTTGGCGACTATCGGCTCATCATCGATGCAGAGAACGAAACTCTCACTTTGCTTTTGGTCAGAGCAGGGCATCGCAAGGATGTTTACAACAACTAATTACTCAGGCAGAACTACAAATGTCTCTAGAGTTCTATCTGCAGCAAATGCGATTCTTACACCAGTATCTCTAGCTTCAAATAGAGCATCTAATGCTTGCTGAGTGATTCTCTCGCCTGGAGATAACACTGGAACACCTGGTGGGTAAGGGCAGATCATCTCTGCTGATACTCGACCAACTGCCTTGTCTGCAGTTACTACCTCTTGCTTAGAGAAGAATGCATCTCTAGGGCTAACTACCACCTCAGGAACGATTGAGAACACAGCTGCAGTTGCAACAGCTCTTGGCTCTCCCCTGTGTTTGTTTACTGACTCGATGATTCTGTTGACTAGGTCTTCGATCAGTTCTGGTGTGTCAGCAAAGGTAATCATTGGAATGATTAGATCTCTGTTAGCCATCTCAACATCGATGTTGGCATTTAGTAGATCTTGCTCAACTAGGTTTCCATCTGCTCCAGTCTTAGGAAGCAAGATAACAAGCTTGAGAGGATCAATGTATTCACCATCAATAACTTCAATGCCAGCAGCAACTAGTGTTGCTCTGCCCTTTTCAGTTGCATCAATGATTGGGTCAATCAGGTCATAGCCGTGCTTTTCAAGAAGAGCGCGAGATGCATCGATAGATGCAAGGATTCTTCCAGACATAGATGTTGTCTGGGTTGAATCGAATGCCTTGTTGAATCTCTTTAGATCAACTAGACCTTCTCTTACCAAGACAAAGCTTGCTTGAGACCAAGCAGGAAGAGTCTTGTGTGCTGAGGTAACAACAATGTCTGCGCCTTCGGCTAGTGGATGTTCAGGGAGCTCTGGGTGGAAACCGTAGTGAGCAGCCCAAGCAGCATCAACAACTAGTGGAATACCAAACTCGTGAGCGACCTTAGCAAGTCTTGGAATGTTAGACATTGTTCCAACGTAAGAAGGCTCACCAATCAGAACTGCTTTGGCATCTGGATGTTCTTCTAGGGTTTCTCTCAACCTTGATGAAGGTAGGTACTCAGGTAGTCCTGTTGCTGGGTTGATCTCTGGTCTTACCCAGACAGGGATTACTCCTGCATAAACCATTCCAACAAGAACTGATTTATGAAGTGTTCTAGAAACAATAACTTTGTCGCCAGGACCAGCTACCGCCATGACAGCTGCGTGGTTAGAACCTGAAGACCCGTTCACACCGAATCTGCATAGGTCTGCTCCCCATAGATCAGCAGCTAGCTTCTCTGCTTCAAGGATTAGGGATGGAGAGATTCGATATGGGTGATTACCTGGCAGAACCGGAATGTCGCCATCAACGATGGGACCGGTTAGATTGGTGCGACCTTTATGGCCGGGGATTTGAAAAGGAGATCTATCTGTCTCCATGTCGCGTATCCACGCGTCTAGTAGAGGAGCTGTTGCTCTTAGCCCCATTGGATCTTTTGTATCTAGCAGAGTTGCTGCACCAAACGGTTCTGTTGGCAATATCCCAACCTTTCGATCTACATTCGTATTTCTACGAACTGCTAACAAATGTTGAAGGACCAGGATTTCTCCTGGTCCTTCAGCCTAACCTTCTTTAGTGAATGCTAGGTAAAACTTTTTAGAACTCTACTTTGGTAACGCTGGTGTCTAGTGGGATACCAGGACCAAAGGTTGTTGCTAGAGACGCCTTCAATAGGTACTTACCCTTTGAAGATGAAGGCTTTAGTCTCAAGATTTCATCTAGAGCAACTGCTAGGTTCTCGCCAAGCTGTTCCTTAGTGAAAGAGATCTTTCCAATGATGAAGTGAAGGTTTGACTGCTTGTCAATGCGGAACTCAATCTTTCCACCCTTGATGTCAGTAACAGCCTTTGCTACATCTGGAGTAACAGTTCCAGTCTTAGGGTTTGGCATTAGGTTACGAGGACCTAGAACCTTACCTAGACGACCGACCTTACCCATAAGTTCAGGTGTTGATACTGCTGAGTCGAAGTCTGTCCAACCAGCTGCTACCTTCTCGATTAGCTCGTCGCCACCGACTTCATCCGCTCCAGCTTCACGAGCTGCATCTGCAGCTGCACCGGTTGCGAATACGATAACGCGTGCTGTCTTACCAGTACCGTGAGGCAAACCTACGGTTCCACGGATCATCTGGTCAGCCTTACGAGGGTCAACACCAAGCTTTACTGCAACTTCAACAGTTGAGTCGAACTTAGATGTTCCAGTTTCTTTAACTAGAGTTACTGCTTCTGCAGGTGTGTAGAACTTACCTTCAGTGATTTTCTGTGCTGCGGCAATATATGCCTTTGAGCGCTTAGCCATTCTGCTTTTCCTTCTTATTTAGTTGGTCACAGTTGTGGTTGAACGAGTCGCGCGCGACTCTCCCACTTCCGTTTGTTTCTTTTGGTGCTTAGTAACCTTCGACGGTGATACCCATGCTGCGGGCAGTACCAGCGATGATCTTTGCTGCTGCTTCAACGTCATTGGCGTTGAGGTCAGTCATCTTTGACTCGGCGATCTTTAGAACCTGTTCGCGAGTAAGTTTTGCTACCTTCACTGTGTGAGGGGTTGCTGAACCCTTAGCTACTCCAGCTGCCTTCTTGATTAGCTCAGCTGCTGGTGGAGTCTTAAGGATGAATGTGAATGAACGGTCTTCATACACGGTGATCTCTACTGGAACAACGTTTCCACGCTGGTCTGCAGTTGCATTGTTGTATGCAGTACAGAATTCCATGATGTTCACACCGTGCTGACCAAGAGCTGGACCAATCGGTGGGGCTGGGTTAGCAGCTCCTGCTTGGATCTGCAACTTGATCATGCCGGTTACTTTTTTCTTCGGTGCCATTTGTTAGTTTCCTTTGGTTTTAGGTTTGTAAATCTTTAGACGAGAGCTGAGACCTGGTCGAAGGCAAGTTCAACAGGAGTTTCACGTTCGAACAATGAAACCAGAACAATAAGCTTGCCGCTCTCTGGTTTGATTTCGCTGATGGTTCCAGGTAGGCCAGCGAATGAACCTTCCTTGATCATGATGCTTTCGCCAAGTGTGTAGTTGACGTTGACAGGGATTGACTTCTGCTTACCCTTAGCTCCACCCTTGACTGCTGCCTTAGCGGCTGCTTCTTCAGGTAGAACGTAAAGAGTCTTCAGCATGTCGAATGCTTCTTGAGGACGTAGTGGGCTTGGGTATTCGCTGTGACCTACGAAGCCTGTAACAGCTGGAGTACCGCGAACTAGAGACCATGAGTCTTCGTTCATGTCCATACGTACTAGAACATAACCAGGAATACGAACCTTGGTTACAAGCTTTCTCTGACCGTTCTTGATTTCAATGGATTCTTCCATTGGAACTTCGATCTGGTAGATGTTGTCTCCACCAACGATTGAGAGCATACGGTTTTCAATGTTCTGCTTCACACGCTTCTCGTAACCTGCGTATGAGTGAATGATGAACCACTTACCTGGCTGCTCGCGAAGTTCCTTCTTGAATGCAGCGTATGGGTCTTCATCTTCAACAACTGTTTCTTCAACTGCTGCTTCGTGAATGTCTTCAGCAGCTGCTGTTTCAGATTCTGCAGCAGCCTCAACATCGCTCTCAACGTGTAGAGCTAGTTCCTCAGCTGATGCTTCGTCAGCGTTGGTGTCATCAATGTAAGCAGGATCGGTTTCAGCGTAATCAGATGATTCAACCTCTAGGTTGATCTCTTCTGGCTGGTTCTGCTCTGATTCGAAATCGGTCACGAGTTTCCTTAGTTAGTTGTTGCTAAAAATTAGTTGGTGGTATCGAAAGCGGTGTATAGCCAGATAACTCCCTGGCCGAAGATGAAGTCAAAACCAAAGATGATAACCATAACTACAGTTACGAAACCTAGAACAACTCCTGTGTAGTTACGAAGTTCGTTGAAGGTTGGCTTGTTAACTTTGCGAAGCTCTGCGATTACCTGCTGAATGAAAAGAATGATGCGACCAATAGGACCGCGTGCAGCAGCTTTATTGACATTGGACTTTTCAACTAAGTCTTCAGATGCCTGCTCTAGTTCGTCTGACATTTCTCTTCTTTCATTTAGTGCTGGTGTTACTTCTTCGATATCACAAATGTGACATCGTTTGCAGGGCAGACAGGACTCGAACCTGCAACCTGCGGTTTTGGAGACCGCTGCTCTACCAATTGAGCCACTGCCCTAAGGAGGCAAATGGGCACACTAATAGATTGATATCTAAAATGATTAAATTTGCCAGATTAGGCTTGGGGCAGTTGTCAAACTACCTCTTACGAGTTTAGCCCTGAGGCCCCCTAAATGCAAAGGGAGATCTTGACTCTTGTGTAGGTAATGCAGATGCATTACCATATGGTCATGGATGACAACGAACTCGAATCAAGCCTCACCGATCGGTACCAAACTACCGTTCCAGCAAGAATACGTAAACTCCTAGGTCTAAACAAGAGAGACAAGCTGGAGTGGATACTCGATGAGTCTGGGGGCATACGCGTCAGCAAGAAAGCTCCGGTATCAGACCATGCGGACCCGATATTCGACCAATGGCTGGACTTCTTGGAAAAGGACATGCTTGAGCATCCTGAGCGACTGATCCCTCTAGACGAAAAACACTACGAAGACATGGTCTTTGAGTTCTCCGGTCAACGGGGAGTTGGTATCCCCCTCTTCCCACCCACCCTGGCCGAATTCATTGCTCAACCCCTGCCATTCGACATGGATGAGGCCCTCGAAGACGACGAGGATAAATAGTTGATCGAAACCAAATGGACTACCAGTATCCATCCAGCTTTTGAATTGGAGTTCAACAACTACAAAGCACTAGCAGCTAAAGCTATGTCAATAGTTGGCGAAGATTGGGTGAAGACCCGAGCCGGTAAAAAATTTATTGCCCTAAACAAACAAGTTCGAGAGAGCATTCCGAGTGATCCAAGCAACCCGGAGTACCGTCTCGGAGATTCACTTGGATCTAGCTATACACATTGGTTTAGAGCGAAATTTCTCCAGCAGTACAGAATCTTCTTCAGGTACAGCACACGCAGTCATGCGATTGTCTACGCCTGGGTGAATAATGACGACACCTTACGTGCTTATGGATCAAAAACAGATGCTTATCTGGTCTTTAGAAAAATGCTTGAGTCAGGCAAAGTGCCAAATAGTTGGGATGAGCTAATTGCTGAATCGAAACGACTTAGCTAAATAGTTTTTGTAGTCTCTGGATACCTTCAAGCAGTTGAGCGTCTCCTAGTGCATAAGACAATCTGACGTATCCAGAAGGTCCGAACGCTTCACCTGGGACAAGAGCTACTTCAGCTGCATCAAGCATGTAATCACAAAGCTCGAGGCTAGTTTCAATTCTCTTGCCACCCCACTCTCTACCAAGTAGTCCAGTGACATCTGAGTAAACATAGAAAGCACCCTGAGGCTTTGGAGCGATCCAGCCAGGAATCTTGTTTAGTTCATCAACAGCAATTGTTCTTCTTCTATCAAATGCATCACGCATTGCAAGAACTTCATCTTGCGGACCAGTAAGAGCTGCAATAGCTGCTCTCTGGCTGATGTTTGAAACGTTAGAAGAAAGGTGAGACTGAAGGTTAGCTGCAGCTTTCATTGCATCTAGCGGTCCCGCCATCCAACCCAAGCGCCAACCAGTCATGGCATAAGTCTTGGCAACACCATTAACCATGATGGTTCTGTCAATTAGCTCAGGCACTACTTCGGTAATTGAATAAGCCTTGAGACCGTCATATGTAAGGTTCTGATAGATCTCATCGGTAATAACCCAAAGACCATTTTCATAAGCCCACTTACCAATAGCTTCAACTTCCTCACGTGAGTGAACAGAGCCAGTTGGGTTTGAAGGAGAAACAAATAACAGAACCTTAGTTCTTGGAGTTCTTGCTTTTTCTAACTGATCAACAGTCACAAGATAGTTCTGGTCGCTACCAGAGAAGATTTCTACTGGAACTCCGCCAGCTAAGTGAATAGCCTCAGGATAAGTAGTCCAGAAAGGTGTTGGCACGATAACTTCATCACCTGGATCTAGAAGTGTTGCGAATGCCTGATAAACAGCCTGCTTACCACCATTAGTAACAACTACCTGAGCAGCGGTTACTTCAGTTCCTGAATCAATCTTTGTTTTGTGAGCAATTGCTTCACGAAGTTCTGGCAGACCAACAGCTGGTGTGTAGCGGTGGTTCTTCGGATCTCTAGCAGCAAGAACAGCTGCTTCCACAATGTGTTGAGGAGTTGGGAAATCTGGCTCTCCGGCAGCGTATGAAATAACTGGCTTACCAGCTGCCTGCAAAGCCTTGGCTTTGCCGTCCACTTTCAAAGTGGCTGACTCGGCAATAGAGCCAATTCGATGAGAGATTCTCGGAAATTCGTTCATTTAGTCAGTTTAGTCTTGCCCAGGATTAGACAGGAGTAGCCTGAAGATATAGGAGCTCAAATGAAAAAGTCACTCACCATCGCAGTTGCACTTATCGCTTCACTTACCATCGCGGTTCCACCAAGTTCTTCAGAGACGCTCTCTCCCCTAACTTCACAACTTGATGTCACGGTCAAGACAATGACCGGGACAATAAGCAATCCAAAGGTCTTCCCGCTAGCCAACGGTTCTTCCTTCGTCACTTGGCAAGAAGAAAGCACTGACGGGTACTACCTAAAAGCTCGCACTGTTTCTGCTACCAACAAGCTAGGAACGATTAGAACACTGAGTGTGGGCAAGGCTGATTTGCTTGATGGCAGTGAAGGTGTTCAAGATACCGTGGCGATCAATAGAAGTGGCAAACTCTTTGCGGTCTGGGTAACCCCAGGTACTCGTTACAACGTTCCTTCACACACTGTTTGGGGTAGAACTTCTGTAGATGGAAGTACCTGGTCTAAACCTTTTGTTGTAATTCCAGGTTTGTCTCTAACTGGAGATCCTCAAGATTGCGAAATGGAACCTGCAAATACTCCTAGCTGTGGATTCTTAAGACTTCAGGCAGCTATCGATGACAAAGGTCGTCTAGCAGTGCTAGTAGCCGACAGTATCCAATCCACAGGACCTAGATACAGAGTCAAAGCATCAAGCTTTGTGGGCAAATGGGGTAACTTCAAAACCTTGAGTGAAGTTCCTCAATTGCGAGGTAGCGAAATTCTTGGACTGACATCCGGCTTTATGGTTAGTGCTACTAAATACAGTTCAGGTTCGACTAACTCTGTGAAGACCAGCTACTACGACCCCAAAGCAGAAGCTTGGACCAGCACTTCAACGCCGATATCAATTAACGCCAACACTGTCATTAACGCCCATTGGGTTCAGCGTGACACTAAGAACCTGACTTTGGCAACAGCTTCCTCAAATGTCTCTGGCGGAATAGCAATTAGAAACTTCAACGTTGACAGCAAGAGCTGGACATCGGCTCTAGTAAGCATTCAAGATCGAGAACCTGATCTTGTTTATCAAGATCTAAGAGCAGCAAAAGTTGGTTCAGCACTAGTAGTGATGTTCAATACCTATAACCAAGGTGCTGGCACCTCAGAAGTAAGAGTTTCTAAAGTGATTGGTTTGACACCAACGAATGTTGTGGTCGGAACAGCCACTGAACAACTTGACCTACTTTATGCAGGTGCTTCTCTCACCGGTGAAGCAGTGATTGCCTACAACCACATCAGCGAGGGAACAAAGCTAGGCGGCATAACTCCAGCAACACTGCCCTCCTCTCTACCCAACACTGCTGCTAATTCATTTCTATCGGCCATGACAAAAACTAAAGCGGATAAGGTCTATGGCGTTGGTTTGAAATATGGTGAAGGAACAACCGCAGTTGTTTTGACTCAGGGGTATGTTAGATAAATGCAAACTGTTCTTGCCGGTCTGGCCACCGGGCTTTCACTAATTGTTGCCATCGGTGCTCAAAATGCCTTCATTCTTAGACAAGGTCTTCTTAAGAAGCACGTTCTACCAATCGTTCTTATTTGTGCATTTTTAGATGCAACCCTGATCATTCTTGGAGTGCTTGGCTTAGGTTCACTTATATCTCTTGTGCCTGGAGCTATTGAAGTAATTAGATGGGTAGGCGTTGCCTTCCTTGTTTGGTATGGATCAACTGCTCTAAGAAGGTTCATGAAGAATGAGTCTTTGAAAGCAGCTGAAGCTGGATCAGGAACACTCAAGCAAACCGTTCTTACTGTTCTAGCTCTAACTCTTCTGAACCCGCATGTCTATATCGACACTGTCATCTTTATTGGTGGTATTGCTAATCAGTTCCAGGAAGACAAATGGTTGTTTGTTATTGGAGCAGTAACAGCAAGCTTCATCTGGTTCTTTGCTCTTGGCTTCGGTGCTTCAAAAGCATCGGTGCTTGTGAGTAAGCCAGTGTTCTGGAAAATACTAGATGTGTTTATTGCTGCGGTTATGTACAGTTTGGCAATCACTCTTACCGTTGCAGACTTAGGTTAGAAACCAACCAAGTTTGGTTCTGGAATCAAATTGATTCCAAACTTATTTGATACCTGAGTTTGGATAAATCTTGCAAGCTCAACAACTTCTTCTGCAGTTGCATTACCTCTATTAGTAATGGCAAGGGCATGCTTTGAAGAGATGGCTGCTTTGGAACCAGGCAAACCAAATCCTTTATGAACACCCGACTGTTCAATCAACCAAGCAGCACTCAACTTCACTGTCAAACCATCGTCTGTTTCAGTTGGCCACTGTGGTGTATCCAGTGGAAGGGTTTTAGCAAAGCTCTCAGAAACTATTGGGTTAGTAAAGAATGATCCGCATGACCAAGTGTCATGGTCTTTATCATCCAAGACCATTCCCTTAGAAGCTCTAAGCCCAACTACTTCTTCAACTCTTGCTTCAAGTAGTTCGTTGTGCGCTGCTGGAAGATCTGTAAAGAACTGGAATTCAACCCAGGTAACAATTCCTCTTTTACCTCGCTTGAAAATGCTGTCTCGATAGCCAAATACACAATCAGCCTTAGTCAGGACCTGAACTTCATTGGTTTCATAATCTAGGAACTCAAGTGAGTGAAGAGTTAGAGATAACTCTTGAC
>CALFOB010000102.1 GCA_937919125.1 uncultured Micrococcales bacterium
AACCCATCTCGGACATCGAGTTGGCCGAGTTGCTGCAATCGGTGTTGTTTGTCGACCCCGTGCGGGCAGAAGAGTTTGGCACCACGTTGATGCACAAACCTTAGCTGCAATAGCTGCTTCCTTGGTTTATGAGGCACGTAGAGATGATGACAGTCTGACTCCAAAGATGCCTAAGGGTGAGTTCGTTGCTGTTTTTGATGAAACTCTAGAAGTTTGGGATGACCTTCAAGCGTTGGCAAAGGCTCATAACCTACCTCTGTCCAATGAACCTGATTCCTCCATGGCACTGCAAATGCACCGCTGGGCTACTGGGTCGAGACTTGACTCTGTTTTGAAACAAACAGGAATGCTAGCTGGTGACTTTATTCGCTGGTGCAAGCAAACAATTGACCTTCTAGAGCAAATCTCCAAAGTCAACCCTGATGAACTCTCTGCTACCGCCCAATCAGCAATAGATCAGATCAAGAGAGGCATTGTTGCCTACTCCTACTACGCTTAGAGAGTGTTCACTTTAATCATTAATTGGCTAAGGCTGTCCACCTCAATCTGGGGGAGAGCCCTTGTTGGCCTAACAGGCGGCGCTCTAATCGCACTAAGTTACCCAGCCTTCAATTTCTGGCCAGGTATTTTTCTAGGCTACTTCCTGATTTTGATTTCAATTCGCCTACTTGGATTCTTCAAGGCATTCTTAGTGGGAACGTTAGCTGGGTTCGCATTCTTCGGAATATTACTGAAATGGCTCACAACTTACCTAGGACCAATTCCATGGTTAGCAGGCTCAATCCTGTCTGCTCTTATATTTGGTCTTGCAAGCGCAATTGCTGCTGTTGTTTGGCGATACATCGCCACCTTAAATCGTGGTAGCGCTCAGCCTTTTCTTGTCGCCTTCGCTTTGGGTGCAATCTTCACAGCAAGAGAGTTTGTCGCAGGAGTATTTCCTTATGGTGGTTTGCCTTGGGCTAGAGGAGGACTTGCCCTTGTCGACACGTTTCTAGCAAAGTGGGTCTACTTTGTAGACGTCGCTGGACTAACCTGGCTTATTGTTTTCATCACATCTTTGTTTACGATTCGATTGGTAAAGCATCAACCAAACGGAGTTGGGCTAAACAAGCGAGCGCGAATGCTAATTCCTACTGCAATAGCAACTGCAATGTTTGTTGGTATCCCAGCTTTTACAGTTCTTGATGCTTCTGGCACCGCGGGGACCATGAAAGTTGCTGCCGTTCAAGGCAACGCTAACGCCGGTCTTTTCGCTGTAAATCCAGCCGGTTCGATTCTTGATAAGCACTTACTTGTTTCAAAGGAATTGATGAGTTCGGGTAAAGGTGAAGGAGTCGATCTCATGGTCTGGCCAGAGAACTCCTCGGACTTAGATCCAAACACAATGGTTGAACCTGGCCTCAAAATTAGCGAGTTCGTTACGGAAGAACTAGAAGCTCCATTATTGTTTGGAACCAAAACATTCAGAGGAGATGACTTCTTTAACGAAGTAGATCTATGGCTTCCTGAAACTGGACTAGCGGATTATTACCACAAGATAAGGCCTGTTCCATTTGGTGAATACGTTCCAGACAGACCTTTGTATATGTCTCTTGCTCCAGATCTAATCAGTCTGATTGGCTGGGACATGAGCCCAGGAACCCGAGATGGAATCTTTGATCTTCCTAGTGGAACAAAAGTTGGTTCGTTGATTTGTTTTGAAGTCGCGTTTGACTATCTAGGTCATGACCTTGTCAAGCAAGGCGCTCAAGCAATCATGATTCAAACAAATAGCTCCGACTTTGGTAAAAGCGAGCAAGGTGTTCAACAAGCTGCTATTTCAAGAATGCGTGCAATTGAAACTGGTCGCACAGTGGTTGCAGTTTCTACTGTTGGTGTCTCAGGAATATATGCACCTGACGGGTCTATCGTTTCCGAACTTGAAAGATTTAAACCCGGTGCAATGGTTGAAGAAATAGCACTTAGAAATGAAATCACCCCAGCGGTGATGTTCGGCGGATACATCGAGCCTGTCTCTTTCGCGATAAGTTCGATTCTCTTTCCTGTTGCCCTGCTCGGCGAAGCAATCAGACGATTTAGAACGAAGAAGTAATGAAGATACTGGTTATCATGCCAACTTTTAATGAAGCTGGCAATCTAGATCACGCTGTTGAAGAGCTGTCCAAGTACAACTCTGAGGTGGATCTGCTAATCGTTGATGATGACAGTCCTGATGGAACAGGTGCGCTGGCAGATGAAATCGCCTCTAGGAACTCTCGCATCAAGGTACTTCATCGCAAAGAAAAGCAGGGTTTAGGTGCTGCATACATAGCTGGATTCAGATTTGCATTTGATTCAGGCTACGACTACATCGTCGAAATGGATGCCGATGGAAGTCACAGAGCAGAAGACTTGCCTAAGTTGATTGCTCTTTGTTCATCAAATGATTTAGTGATCGGTTCACGCTATGTAAATGGCGGAAGAACCGAGAACTGGCCCCTGCACAGGCAGTGGCTTTCAAAGAGTGGAAACTATTTTGCAAAGTTGATGCTTGGCACAAAAGTTAATGACATGACTGCTGGTTTCAGAATCTTCAGCGTTCCATTCTTGAAGACTATTGATCTCGACTCGATTAATGCCAGAGGCTATTCGTTTCAGATTGAAATGGCCTACAGAACACTTAGACAAGGCGGACGGATAGCAGAAGTGCCAATTGTATTCATCGAGCGTGAGATCGGTGAATCAAAAATGAGCAGGGACATCGTTGCTGAAGCTCTGCTGCTAATGCTGAAGTTCGGAGTGAAGAGACTCTTCAGAAGGAACTAGCTATTTGTTGCGTCAGCTTGACCGCGTGAACGTCTTGCTTTCAGCTCTTCAAGTCTCTCTTCGAGAATTTCTTCTAACTCAACTCGAGTTCTGCGTTCAAGCAACATCTCATAGTGAGTTCTTGGGATCTTTGGAAGTTCAGTTTCAAAGGCCTGGTTACCAGCATCATCTAGAAGTGCAGCCTCTAACGAACATGACTTGCAGTTCCAAGCCGCTGGAATTTCTGCTTCTTCAGCAAATACAACTTCAGAGATGTGATCCTTAGCGCAGCGATACTTGTGTGTGTTCCTAGGGGATAGGTTAACTCCAGCTGCGGTTTCAAAACTCTCTGAGCCTAGACGCATGCCACGCATTGATTGTTGGGCCATGGTGTTATTCCTTATCTTTTTTATTGCACGGATGGTACATAGAAGATAAGCGAATGATTTAGCGAATGCTTCCCGAACTCAGGCTTTTCTCAGTGTTTGAACTGCTAACTCTGACACATCAGAGACTATCCCAGTTGCACCTCGCTTGGTGAGTTCTAGCATTTCTTGGGGATTGTTTATTGTCCAATAGTGAACATGGGTTCCAGTTCTTAGAACTTTCTGAATAAAAGAACGTGAATCAAGCTTGATTCCATACATTGAACGTGGAATTTGAATAGCTCCGATGTTCATAAGCAACTTCTTCATCAGTACTTGGGGGAGTCTAAATAGATGAATTAACCACAGCTTGATGACAATAGATGCGCTTGCTGAGGTAGCAACAGGCTGAGATAAAAGATTTAGCGTAGCCTTTCTTCTTTTCTCGCTGAAGCTTGAAACCAAAACACGATTATGGGATCCAGTTCTTTCAATTGCGTCTGCTGCTGTTGAAATTGATTGATCGTCTTTGATGTCTAAATTGAACCTTGCCAGGGGGAGTGCTTCAAGAGTTTGCACGAGTGACGGTACTTTTCCCCCTCCGAATAGTTTTATTGATTGAAGCTCAGCAAAACTTAGTTCAGATATTCTTTTTTCAATTCCCGCAACTCTTAGAAGATCTTCATCGTGAAACAATACGGCGACACCATTTTTAGTGGTTCTGACATCTGTTTCAATCGCAAACACACCGCACTCTAGAGAAACCTTGAAGGCTTCTAAGGTGTTTTCTGAAGGTATGGACCCACCACGATGGGCCAGCACAACAGGTGTTTTGACATTGAAGTACTCATGCTCTTGCAAACTCGGCTCCTGTATTTTGGCAACGCTAGGCTTACGATGTGAAAAATTCATTTGCAAACCTCGGAATCAAACCTATTGGTAGATTGCTGCTTGGCCTGTATCTGGTTGGTTTGGGATTAGCAATGATGATTCATGCGGATCTAGGTGTGCCGCCTTGGGATGTCTTATCTCAGGGAATTCAAGTGCAAAAAGGCTGGTCATTCGGAGCTAGCGCTGTGCTAACCAGTGTTTTTGTCCTGATTCTCTGGATTCCAGTAAAGCAACAGCCCGGCATTGGAACTTTCATCAACGCCTTGTTGATAGGACCATTTGCAGACCTAAACGAGCCCCTGATGCCTGATTTGGATAGTTTTCCAGCAAAGCTCGTAACTCTGGTTCTTGGTGTGATCGTCTTCGCTACCGGCTCAGGCCTATACATTTCTCAAAATCTTGGAGCAGGCCCTAGAGATGGTCTCATGGTAGGACTTACTCGAATTACTGGATTGCCATTTTGGATTATTAGAACCTTAGGGGAGTCGGTAGTACTTATCACTGGGTGGCTTCTTGGAGGAACTGTGGGGATAGGTACTGCCCTTTTTGCTGTATCTATCGGCTATTTGATGCAATATTTCATGAAATTGTTTGGATTTGACCCAAAAAGTACTGAAAATGGAGTAAAACTCTCCATATGAGCCAGAAAAAGCATGTAAAACATCGTGCAACAGCCAGAATAATGTTGATTGATGAGCGAGACCGTATTTTTTTGCTGAAAACGCATTTTGATCCTGAGGTTGGTTTGCCTCCACGTTGGCTAACGCCAGGTGGTGCAATCGATGACGGTGAGTCCACTCTGGAGGCAGCTGTCAGAGAGCTTCGTGAAGAAACTGGAATGACTATTGACCCAAAGGTTCTGGGTGAACCCGTTCTGGAGGCATCTGGACGTTGGGACTGGTCCGATGGTCTGAATTACCACACATACACAGACACAATCTATGAACTCAAAGTTCAAAGTTTTGAACCTGACACATCTGGATTTACTCAGGATGAACTGCGAGACATACTTGAGTACCGTTGGTGGACAGTTGACGAAATCCTGGAGAGTCAGGAGTCACTAGCACCACATGATCTAAGAGATTGGCTCAAGGAGCGATTCTCAGCTTAGGTCGCGTTTGTATATAAAGCACCGATAATGAACATTATGTAAAGTAATGTTTATCTGCTCAGCAACGGCTACTCCCCGAATGATTGACTCAGTTGAACCCATTGGTGCATCTTTGCCAATGCGCGTCCGTCGTTCATTGCTGACAATGCATTTGAGTAATTCCTAGCGAGAGAATCCAGCAAGCTGAATTGATCCAAAGAAGCCAATTTGCTTAGTTCGTAGGCGGTAATGCCGGCAGCTGCATTTAGAGCCACAATGTCTTGAATTGGCCCCTTATCCCCCGAAAACCCAGTATTTAGGCCGAACATCGCCTTCGCTATAGCCGCGTTCTCTGTGCTTTCTCCACCGATTAGTTGGGAAACCTGGGCTCTTGCGATTCCAATATCCGCTGGATCAAAGGTAAATTCAGAGACTTTACCGCCGAAGACCAACCAAATCTGGCTTGGACCGGTGGTTGTGAGCTCATCCAGGCCGTCTGAGCCCCTAAAAACAAGGCCCGTTCTACCTCTCGAAGCCAATTCTGAGGCTAAAAGTGGTGCCATGGAGGCGTTCGCCACACCCAAAGCCGTCGCTATCGGCTGTGCTGGATTTGCTAGTGGCCCTAAGAAGTTGAAGGTTGTAGGTATGCCCAGCTTCTTTCTAGTCGGTCCAACATGCCTTAGCGAAGGATGAAACTTAGGGGCAAAGAAGAAAGCAATGTTCGCTTCTTTGAAAACTTGAGCCAATTGCTCTGGACTGAGCTCAAGATTGATTCCAAGAGCTTCAAGCATCTCCGAAGAACCCGTTTTTCCCGAAGCAGACCGGCTTCCGTGCTTTAGAACCGGATAGCCACAAGATGCAGCGACGATTGCGGCCATAGTCGAGATGTTTACTGTGCCCAGTTGATCACCACCTGTGCCCACGATATCGATGGCATCTTTGGAGATTGGGATAGGCAAGGCGTTAGCAAGCATTACGTCCACAAATCCAGAAATCTCTTCTAGGGTTTCTCCCTTGCTTCGAAGGGCGACGAGGAATGCTGCCATGTTCTCTTCAGCTGCTTCCCCACCCATGATCTGTTCCATAGCCCAAGTGGCCTCAGCCTTGGTCATGTCAATGTTGGAATCGAGTTGCTCGAGAATTCTTGACCAGCTGAAGGCTTCGTTCATGCCGATTAGTTTATCCCTGTTCACCACTCGAATTTCTCTAAAAACACTGTCGCAATAGGGCAAACAACGCCTTTATAACGATTTGGACAGGTAGTATTAAGACATGTCGACCGCTCCCCTAGCTCATTCGCAGATTCACCGCCCAAGCCCTACTTCTGTAGGAACAATCGTCTGGCTTGGTAGTGAAGT
>CALFOB010000103.1 GCA_937919125.1 uncultured Micrococcales bacterium
AACCCCCAACCTTCTGATCCGTAGTCAGATGCTCTATCCGTTGAGCTACAAACGCTTGGGTGCCATAGGCAACTTAGATAGTTTAGCCCAATAGCGGCTTATCCTCAATGACTATATATAAGAAGGTAAGTTTTGGGCTAAACTGGTGAAGTTCTGGAGACGTCGCATAGCCCGGTCGAGTGCGCCTCACTGCTAATGAGGTAAGGGTCTTAAAAGCCCTTCGGAGGTTCAAATCCTCTCGTCTCCGCCAGAATAGAAAAGCCCTAGGTGACTAGGGCTTTTTCTTTATTTGGCTAAGTGCCAGAAGTAGACCTGGGTTCGCTCGTCCTGCTCCTCTAGCTGATCAGTTATTGACCAGTCGAAGGAGGCTGGTGAATGAGATGAGAGCAGTATTTCTCTCTTGCCGCCATCAACCTGGATTCCAGAGACTATTGCTGTGTGGTCTCTATCGCCTGAGTTGTCCCAATCAAACTGAACAACATCTCCTACCTGAACCAAGTCTCTGTCTTTCCAAGATAGTTCTGCTGCTAGTTCAGGTTTAGTTTGAAGGTATTCGCGGAACCCTGTTGATGAAATCCAAGGACGTGAGAACTCTGGAGTGTAGGTCCACTCAGGATTAAGGTTCCAACCTCGAGCCAGAAGTGTTTGAGATACAAAGTTCACACAGTCAGTGCCGCCTAGATCCCCAAAGACTTCTTTATTGGGTGACTTGTAATGTTTTTGGGCGTAGGCAATTTGTTTGACTATGTTGGTATCTTCAGCTCTGAGGACAGTGCCCTCAGGTTTTGCATCGTGGACTGTTGAGCAACCTGTAAGTGTCAGTGACACAAGAAGAATTGCAGGAATTACTTTCTTCATTTCAACCCCCGTTCTTTTTACGTGAGGTTAGTTTATCAACTGGCTAAGAACGGTCAGCAGGGCTTAGAACAGAAGTGTAGAAGTTCAGGATTGTTGGGGCTATTACTAGTGTCGGTTCTAGCTGTTGGATCTTTGCGACATGCTCTGTTTGCATGTGGTCATCCCAAGCTGCTTTGGATTCCCACTTTTCAAACATGTGCCAAACAACTGGGTTCTCTGTATCTACAACTAGGTCATATAGAAGGCAGCCTGGTTCTGATAGAGATGCTCTCATTAGTTCAGCGTAAGCAGCTTCTACATCTTCTCTCTTAGAGAGATCTGGGTATATGTCTGCCTTTAGGTATAGGTAGGTCATTGGTTTTACTTTTCTTCTTTTACGTAGCTACCGGTAATTGTTCCGATAAGAGAATCAGCTGTGAACTCACTTGTTGGAGCATCACGAACAATCTGTCCAAGTCTTAGAACCACGATTCTGTCGGTCACTGCAAGAACGTGAGGAAGAGTGTGTGAGATAAAGATAACGCCAAGCCCTTTAGCTTTAGCTCTCTTGATTACTTCTAGAACTTCTGCTGACTGTCTTGCACCTAAGTGGTTAGTTGGCTCATCGAGGATAAGAACTTTTCTTGCCCATGAAACTGCTCTACCAATAGCAACAGCTTGACGTTGTCCACCAGATAGTTGAGAGACAGGTCTATTTGAAGAAGGGAATGCGATTCCCACTGCTTCTAGATCTGCTTGAGCTTCTTGTTCCATTTGTTTCTTAGCTAGGAAACCAAGTTTTCCAAAGATGCCATTGACAAACTTTTCTCTGCCTAGGAATACGTTCTGGCTAACAGTTAGGTGTTGAGCAAGACCTGAGTCCTGGTACAAAGTTTCAATACCTGCTTCTAGTGCTTCACGGGGGTTAGCCCAAACTACAGGTTCTCCTTCTAGAAGAATCTCTCCACCATCAGGTGAGTGAGCTCCAGATAGAACCTTTACAAGAGTTGACTTACCTGCACCGTTGTCACCAACTAGTCCGATAACTTCTCCTGCATGGAGTTTCAAACTTGCACCATCAAGAGCAACAACTGCTCCATAGTTCTTAGATGCGTTTCTTACTTCGTAAATAACTTTCTTAGCCATGATCTACTTCCTCGCTGGCTTCTGTAGGGCTTGGATGGCAACCGCTGCAACGATTAGAAGTGCAACGATTACCTGCTTTAGAGATGGGCTAACGGTAATTACCTTCACCATCAACAAACCTGATTGAACTGTGAATAGAACTAGTGTTCCTAGAGCGATTCCAACAATTCTTCCAACACCACCCATTAGTGATACTCCACCAATAACAACAGCAGCAATTGCGTATAGTTCCATACCGGTTCCGTTAGATGGTGAACCAGCTCCTAGTCGGATGTATGCGTAAGCTCCAGCAAGACCTGCTAGACCACCTGAGAGCATGTATACCTTGGTGATTTGTCTAGCTGGTGAAATACCAGCAGCACGGGTTGCGAATGCGTTAGAACCTAGAGCAAAAGTGTGAAGACCGAACTTGGTCTTGTGAAGAATAAGACCACAGATAACTGTGATGATCATCACTGCAAGAACGGTAGTTGAAATAGGTAACTGAATACCGAAGATTTTGTAAGGGAGTCCGAGATCCCAGTTGTTCGGGCCTTGCAGTGGCATACCGCCAGAGATGATGATGGCAAGACCTGTCATTGCACCCATAGTTGCCAGGGTTGCAATGAATGGAACAATCTTAAGAATGTTTATGAGGAAGGCATTTATTGCACCTACCGTTAGTCCAACTAGAAGTGAAACTAGAACTGCCAGAAGAACATAGGGAGTTGCATCGCTGCCGCTGGTTGAAGCGTCAAGGCCTAGGCCTTTAACTAGCACCCAGCCGGCAACGACAGAACTCAAGCTCACAGTTGCACCGACCGATAGGTCGATGCCACCTGTGATTACAACAAAGGTTTGAGCAACAGCAAGCAAGATGTAAGAACCCCAGTCATTTAAGACTGTTCCTAAGGTGCCGGTTGACAGAAAGATACCTTGAGAGGTGATCTGAAATACAACACCTAGGACTACTAGGGTCACTACCAATAGAGTGCTCTGATTACTGAGTGAGGTTCTCACCTGATCCAGGAAGCTTTGCTTCTCTACTTCTACTTGCTTGCTGTTGCTCAATTTGTGTGTCCTTTATTTATCGAGGAGTCGAATTCGCTTTATTTACTTAGCTACGTAAGTGTATTTAGCGAAGTCTGCATCTGATGTGTTTGCATCAAGAGTTACGTTAGGAATAACAACATCCTTCTGAGATGGAGTTGTTCCGTTCTTGATGTACTCAACAAGAGTCTTGATAGCTAGACGTGCTTCTGCAGCTGGGTCCTGAGCAATAAGTGCAGTGAATACACCTGACTTGATCAGTTCAACGTTTGCAGGGTATGCATCGTAACCAACTAGAGCAATCTTGCCTGTTAGACCCTTAGCCTGAAGTGCAGCAGCTGCACCTGAAGCGTTGGTTCCATCAATAGCGAAGATACCTGCTAGGTCTGGGTACTTTGTCAACCAGTTGTTTACGTTGCTGTTAGCTGTCTGTGGGTTAGCAGCTGAGTAAGCAACGTCAACGATCTGGATACCTGGGTAAGTTGAAGCTACGCGGTCTTCGAAACCAACCTGGCGACCAACGTTAGTTGTTGCAGTAGCTGATGTTAGACCGATAACAACCTTGTATGTCTTGCCATCTTCGTAACCGATTGCAGCAGCAATTGCGTCAGCAGCCTTTGCGCCACCATCGCCATTGTCACCAGTGATGGTGATAACTGCGTTTGTGGTGTCGTTGATTGTTGTGTCAACTAGAGCAAGTGCGATACCTGCAGCAGTAGCCTTGTCAGCTGATGCCTGTAGACCAGTTGGGTCAGTTGGGATTAGAACTAGACCGTCAGGTGACTGTGCTAGTACGTTGTCTACGATTGGAACCTGAGTTGCCACGTCGTAAGCTGATGGGTCTCCCTGCCATACAAGGTCAACGCCCTGAGCCAAAGCTTCAGCTTCTGCTCCGACCTTCATTGCCTGGAAGAATGGATCTGATTCTGCACCCATTACGAATGCGATTGTTAGCTTCTTTTCAGGAGCACAACCTGTGATGCCGAGGGTTAGAGCAGCTGCAGTTAGAGCAGCGAAGCTAACCTTCAAAATGCGCTTGTTCATAATATCTCCTTGTAATTTGCGAGAATTGCGAGAAGGTTCTCGCATTCCGTGCTATAATCATCGCAGTAAGTGAATTTGAATAACAACTTATTTAGGTAACGGTTTGGTGACAAAGCGAAAGCGCTGGATTGGCAGGTAATAGATGAGCCCTAACAAGAGCACCACTATCAACGATGTTGCTGCTGCCTCTGGCGTTTCAAGAGCAACTGTCTCTAGAGCACTTTCTGGCTATGGCCGTATTAGTAAAGACACCGTGGATCACGTAAGAGCTGTTGCCGATAGCCTTGGCTACCGCCCTAACGCTTTAGCTGTTGCAATGCGTGCTGGAAAGACCAAGACCATTGGTCTTGTTGTTATCTCTGATTTCACTAACGCATTCTTCGATAGAGCCACTAAGTCCATCATCGACAGAGCGAAAGAGCTTGGTTTCCGCGTTCTTATTCAACACAGCGATGAGGATGTTGCAGTTGAAAGAGTTGCTGTTGAAACAATGTTGTCTAACCAGGTGGATGGAATCATTCTTGTTCCAGCATCAAAGACTAAGCACTCTCACCTGACTCCTAAGAAGATCGGTGGCAAGCCAGTTGTCATCATTGACAGAAGATTAGACATTCCTCGATTCACAACCGTCACAACAGGTGACGAAGTGGCTGCAGAAGAAGCCGTTCTATACGCTTCTGAAAACGGTCATAAGCGACTTGGATTCCTTATTGCAGTTCCAGGAACTAAAGGGTTCACACTTGAAGAACCTGAGATCCCAATTACCTCTGTGCAAGAACGTGTTGATGGTTTCGCCAGTGGTGTTAAGAAGGTCAAAGCTTCTGCTCTATGGATCTATAGCGAAGACAAACAAAGTATTGCTGAGGCAGCTGTTGAGAAACTACTGGATACTCCTAAGCCGCCAACAATCATTTTCACTTCTAACAACGATATGGTTTTGGCTGTTCTGAAGGTAGCTGGTGAAAGAGGACTAACAATTGGTAAGGATCTTTCTGTAGTTACCTTTGACGACAGCGCATGGGCTGCAGCGATGGTTCCAGGAATCACAGTAGTTGCCAGACCTGTTGAAGAACTGGGACACATCGCTGTTACAGAACTAGTTGAGGCTATCGAGGGGAACACAAAGCCTAAAGAGATTGTTCTTCCAGCAAAACTAATCAAACGTGGTTCGGTAGCCAACATACTCAAGTCAAAATAGACTTATATCTCTCCACAAATCAAGGATGAGATATGAGAGCTATTTCTAGAAGGCAAGTGCTTTCAACGCTTCTCGTTTTCGCTTTAGCCATCATCCCCACTCAAACTGCAAGTGCTGCTCAACCCGTCTCGGGTATCAGCACAACTATCTACAACGAGGGCACAGATACAGCTGCTGTCTTCTATAACCCTGTTGTAGTTTCCAATGTCGACCTGACCATGCCTCAAGCAACTATTGACGCTCTGAACGCTGATCCAAATGCCAGTGCCTATAGAACTGCTGATGTGAAGATCACTACCGCGGATGGCGTTATTACAACCCTCACCAACATTGGTGTTCGCCTCAAAGGTCAAGCAACTAGAAGGCTTATCAATAACTACGATAAAGCTCCTATGAAACTGAAGTTCGATGCCTTCGTGCCTAACCAAAAGTTCATGGGGCTTTCACGCATGACTCTAAACAGCATGCTTCAAGACCCTTCCTTTATTAGAGAAGATACTTCGTACCGCATCTATAGAGCCATGGGTCTAGTTGCTCCTAGAACCACATACTCTTGGGTCACAGTAAATAATGCTGACTTCGGCCTTTATATGAATGTTGAAGCCATCGATGGGCAGATGCTCAAGAGGTGGCTCAACCCTGTGCACGTCTATAGCTCTAACTGTTACTTAGCTGACCTCACCTATAACCAAGATGATTGCTATGACACAAACTATGGAGATACCAATAGATCAGATCTAAATGCAGCTGTTGCTGTTTCAGTTCTGGATGGTGCCACCTGGTGGACTGAAGTAAACAAGATTGCGGACATGACTTCAGTTATCAACCTGATGGCGACAGATATCTACACATCCAACTGGGATGGCTATACAGATGTTGTTCAGAACAACTACTACATAGTCTTCGATGACACAGGGAAACTAAAGATCATTCCTTGGGGTCAGGATGGAACTTTCCCGATGGAAGCAGATGCTCAGCTTGATTGGCTGGGTAGAGGTCCTGCTTACAGAAACTTCGGCAACCAAGAGCGAAGTGTGATGCTTCGTAAGTGTGTTGCTTACGACCCTTGCAAGAAGCTACTTATCAAAGCACAGGTGGCAGTAAAAGACAAAGTTGCAACTCTTGGTATTCCAGCATTCAAAAACAAAGTTGCATCTGTGATTAACAATGCCTACGTCGTGCACGATGTGAGATCTAACCAAAATGTCGGTTCTGCTATCTTCTGGCA
>CALFOB010000104.1 GCA_937919125.1 uncultured Micrococcales bacterium
TGTCGTAAGTCCAAGCACGAGGATCAAGGTTTCTCTTGATAGCTGCGTTCTCTGCTGGAAGACCAAAAGCATCCCAACCGATTGGATGCATGACGTTGTAGCCCTTTTGAACCCAATATCTAGCAATAACATCGCCTAGAGCATAAGCCTCAGCGTGACCCATGTGAAGATCGCCTGAAGGGTAAGGAAACATGTCCAAGACATACTTCTTAGGACGGTTATCCCCTTTAATACCTGAGGCAAAAGGACGCAGCTCATCCCATACCGGTAGCCATTTCTCTTGGATAGCAGAAACATCTGGCCCAGTTGGCTCATTGCGTATGTCGTTCATCGTCTCAATTCAGGTTCTTTGCTCAGCCTCTAGGCTACCAAACCAATAATTATCTAGGCTTCAACCCCGAGGACAAGTAGTAATGCTCTGGATTTCAGCTTGGTCTCTTCAAGTTCTGCCTTTGAATCAGAATCTATGGTGATTCCCCCACCAATACCTAAAGCAGCCTTGCCACCTTCAAAGACCAGAGTTCTAATAGTCATCCCCAGATCAGCAGCACCGTTATAAGAGATGTAACCAAAGCAGCCACTGTATAGGCCTCTAGGACCCCCTTCTAGTTCAGCGAGAATCTCCATAGCTCTAATCTTTGGAGCTCCTGTCATGGATCCTGCTGGGAAGCATGCATCTATGGCATCAAAGACATTTAGGCCAGGCTTTAGCCTTGCTTCAATAGTGCTCACTAACTGATGAACAGAAGCGTAGCTCTCAACATCAAACAACTTAGAGACGACAACATCTGATGGCTCAGATACTCTACCTAGATCGTTTCTCATGAGATCAACAATCATTAGGTTCTCAGCACGTTCTTTTTCATTAGTTCTAAGTTCTTCAATCAGACGAGTGTCTTCCGCTTCATCTGAAGATCTCTTTCTAGTTCCCTTAATTGGCTTAGTGGAAACAACTCCTGATTCATGAACTCTAAGGAACTGCTCAGGTGATGAGCTAACTAGAGACACATCACCAAATCTCATGTAAGAAGAATATGGAGCAGGGTTGGTTTTTCGAAGTTCCAGAAACACAGCATAAGGATCAGCACTTGTCTCAACAGTCAACTGGTTAGTTAGACAGAGTTGATAAGCATCTCCCCTAGCAATAGCTTCTTTAGCCTTCTCAATAAGACCTAGATACTCTTCATCGCTATGTCTAGTAGTGATTGAGGTGACAGGCTGAATCTTGTTAGCTGATCTATAGACAGCACCTTCACCACCCATTAGAGCAAGTCTTAGAAGTGCTGCATCTCTGAAGTGAATGAAGTCTTGCTCTGATTCAAAGACTCCTAGAAAGTAAGCAAGCTCACTGTTGTGATCTAGGACTATAGCTCTATCAACAACCATGAAGGTTGCTTGACCTTCATATCTATACGCTCCAACTACCCCTGGCTTGAAATCAAAAGGAAGCTCATTCAGTTCATTCTCAATTCCTGATGCCATGTTCTCAATAGTTACTTGAAGCTCTGCTTCAGAAACTAGAGATTTTGCTGCCCCCATGACACTGAAGCGATTGTTTAGGTTGTGTTCTCTATCTAATAGGAATGAATACTCATCATTAGCGTGCAGGCTAATGAAGGCTTCAGCCATACTCACTTGGCTAGGCAATTTAGCGTAGAAAAGACGCAACCCGATTACCTACCTCTGAATAAGAAAACTAACTATGTATAGATTAGAGCCATGCAGTCTTACATCTTCCAGGAAGGCTCTCTAACCCCTAGAGAGAGCCATGAGAGCGTCCTAGTCGCTGACTCATTCCTTGTTGAAGATGGCAAAGTACGCTCTCTCCAACTGCATCAGGACAGATTCATTAGAGGACTCCAAGCTAAAGCACCTGAACTACTAGATACATATGCCTCCTTCATGCAAGAAGCAATAGCTCTAATCCCTAGAACAGGAAGATACTTTCCTAGATTCGAAGTTCAAAACAATGAATCTCCAGTGTTTGTATTCATGCTTAGAGAAGCACCAGAACAACTAGGTCCAGCGACACTATGGACCTACCCCTATCCAGATCCTCGCAAAGACCTAAGCACCAAAGGACCCGAGCTCTCTCTAGGAGTTGAACTTAGATCTCTAGCTCAAGCTCAAGGAGCAGATGAAACCATCCTTCTAAATGAGCACGGTGAAATTAGCGAAGGTGCTCTTTCTTCTCTAGTTTGGTGGCGAGGAGATGTTCTGTGTGCTCCAGGTAATGAAATACCTTGGCTTGAATCAGTTACAAGATTAGAGATCTTCCAGATAGCCGAGAGCATGGGAATAAAGACTAGATTCGAACATGCCATTCCTGAAGAACTAGTGGGTCTTGAACTATGGCTACTCTCCTCACTTCAAGGAATAAGAACAGTAAAGAGCTGGGTTGGAGTGAGTGAAAACTTCCCTCAAGCTCAGAATGCCACAGCATTCGAGAAGAGAATGAAGATGCTAGCAAGTGCACTGCCATAAAGCAGTTCCTGCTGACAAGATTGAGAAACCTAAAGAGATAAGGCTAGATGAGTAGATGTGTGGAAGAACAGTAGTTGCCAGATCTATCGGTGAACTAGTAACCCTGTTTGACATTGATGATGTCATTGGTGAACAGCCAGGTATTACCTATAACAACCCACCATCACTTCCTGCTTCCATAATTGTTGACCGAGTTCTGAAAGACAATGAAGGTGAGCATGCAGGAGAACTGAGACGACA
>CALFOB010000105.1 GCA_937919125.1 uncultured Micrococcales bacterium
TCCACCTGATTGCCAAATGTCTTCACAAATAACTGTTGAGAATCTAAGACCCTTGTGTTCGAAGGTTAGAAGTTTGTCTCCTGAAACAAAAGTTCTGTATTCATCGAAGACTGAATAGTTAGGGAGGTGGTGCTTGTTGTATGAACCAATTACCTTGCCATCAAGAATCACAGATGCGGTGTTGTGAGCAATAGCCCAACCGGTCTGATCTTGGGCCGAAGCTAAAGATGGATGACCAATGACCACAGCGATGTCGCCAAAGTTTCTAGTCTTTAGTTCAATAGCCAGTTCTCTTACCGCCAGCTCTACATCCAGCACAAACGATTCTCTAGTTGCCAGGTCTTCAATTGGATAGCCGGTAACCGACATCTCACCAAAAACTACTAAATCTGCCTGTCTTTTAGCGGCCTCTTCAACAACAGCCAAGATATTGGCGATATTGCTTGCTATCGAACCAACGGTTGGGTTGGTTTGAGCTAGGGCTAGGCGAACATTGGGCATAACCACTAGCCTAGTAGGAGGTAATTGAAAGGTTTTTTCATGGACAAGCAACGTGATTTCGTACTTCGTACGATTGAGGAACGAAACGTCAAGTTTGTAAGGCTTTGGTTCACTGACGTGGCTGGAACCCTGAAGTCTGTGGCTATCGCCCCAGCTGAGATTGAGGGTGCTTTTGCCGAGGGAATCGGCTTTGATGGTTCAGCAATTGAAGGCCTATCTCGTTCATATGAGGCCGATATGTTGGCTCAACCAGACCCTTCAACCTTCCAGATCTTGCCTTGGCGTGGCGAAATTGAGCCAACTGCCCGTATGTTCTGCGACATTACAACTCCTGACGGTATTCCAGCAGCTGCTGATCCTCGCAACGTATTGCGTAGAGCATTGGATAAGGCAGCCAGCATGGGCTTCTCCTTCTACATCCACCCAGAGATTGAGTTCTACCTTCTAAAGTCCTCTCAGATAGGCCCTGAAGGTCCTGTGCCAGTAGACAAGGCAGGTTATTTCGACAACGTACCTGGTGGAACTGCTAACGACTTCAGAAGACGAGCAGTAAACATGCTGGAACAGCTAGGCATTTCAGTGGAGTTCAGCCACCACGAAGGTGGACCAGGTCAGAACGAGATTGATCTTCGTTATGCAGATGCTCTGACCATGGCAGACAACATCATGACTTTTAGAACTGTTATCAAGGAAGTAGCTATTGAGCAGGGTGTTTACGCAACATTCATGCCTAAGCCTTTCACTGAGCACCCAGGTTCTGGAATGCACACCCACATGTCACTCTTTGAAGGTGACACCAATGCGTTCTATGACCCATCTGGTGAATATCACATGTCTAAGACAGCTAAGAGCTTCATGGCGGGTATCTTGCGTCATGCTCCAGAAATCACTGCTGTCACAAACCAGTTTGTGAACTCATATAAGCGTCTCTGGGGTGGCGGAGAAGCTCCATCATTTGTTTGCTGGGGACACAACAACCGTTCCGCTCTAATTAGAGTTCCGCTATACAAGCCAAACAAGGGAAACTCTGCACGTATTGAATACCGTGCAATTGATTCAGCAGCTAACCCATATCTTTCTTACGCTCTTCTGCTATCAGCGGGTCTTAAGGGTATTGAGAACAACTACGAACTTCCTGTAGAAACTGAAGACAACGTATGGGATCTATCAGACTCTGAGCGCAGAGCAATGGGTATCCAGTCTCTTCCTCAATCCCTTGATCACGCTATACGTTTGCTTGAAGAGTCTGAGCTTGCAGCAGAAGTACTTGGTGAGCAGGTGTTCAGCTACGTTCTTGCTAATAAGCGCAAGGAGTGGAGCGACTACCGTTCACAGGTAACTCCTTTTGAATTGAAGACAAACCTCGAAGTTCTCTAATGTCCACAGCAAGATCCGGTGGATCACTAGCCTCACTTGCAAGGTTTGGCTTTACTGATCTCGATGGAACAATTGCCAAGCTAGATGAACTTGTTTCTCTAGTTGGTGATAGCGGTAGGTCAGCTCTTGCTTCTCTAAGTAAGTCAGCTAACCCCGACCAGGCACTAGATTTCCTAATCAAGATTTCTAGAGAAAATAAATCTTCCGTCAAGAAACTTCTATCCAAAGAAGAATCGGCTCTTCGTCTATGCAGATTACTAGGGGCTTCATCTGCTCTAGCTGATTTTGTTTCTCTAAATCCAGAAGTCCTCAAAGAATTTGAGAAAGAACACAAACTGCTTGATAGAGAAGGTTATGTTCAGCTCTTCACTAAAGCCTTAGCCGATGGTTCTTTACCAAGCGCTAATCAGGTAACTATTCTTCGCAAGGTATATCGAACTGAACTGACGAAGATAGCAATCTTTGATTTGAACGCAACAGATCCAATGAGTGTCCAGCCAAGAGTCTCTCTAGCCTTGGCTGACATTGCCACAGCAGCACTTGAAGCAGGTTTGATTATTGCTCGAAGAGAGTTGTTCTTTAGCACTGAGTTTGGACTGTTCTCTCAAGATGAGGTTATGAACACCCGTCTTGCTGTTATCGGCATGGGCAAAGGTGGTGCAGGGGAACTCAACTACATCAGTGACGTTGATGTCATCTTTGTGGCTGAATCAGCAGACCCTTCTCTTGAGAACACCCGGATGCTAGAGATCGCAACCAAGTTAGCCACTCGCATGATGAGAGCGATGGATTCGACCAACCCAGAGCCAGCGTTATGGCAGGTTGATGCCAACCTTAGACCAGAAGGTAAAGCTGGAGCTCTTGTTAGAACTCTGGACTCGCACTCTTCGTACTACTCTCGTTGGGCTGAGAACTGGGAGTTCCAGGCTATGCTCAAGGCTCGTCCAATGGCTGGGGATAAAGAACTTGGTGAAGCTTATTTCCAAGCGATGAACCCTCTGGTTTGGGAATCAACTCAGCGAGAAAACTTCGTTGAATCTGTTCAGAAGATGCGTGAGAGAGTCAGTGGAAATATTCCCGCTGATGAAATTGACCGTCAAATAAAGTTAGGTCCAGGCGGGCTAAGAGACATTGAGTTCACTGTTCAGCTTCTCCAGTTGGTGCACGGTCGAACTGATGAAACAGTTAGAGCGGCTGACACCCTTACTGCTATCGATCAACTTTCTGACGGCGGCTACATTGGCAGATTAGAAGCTGCTGAGTTCTCTGCTCACTATAAATTCCTACGAGTCATTGAGCACAGAATTCAGATGTCGAAGATGAGAAGAACTCATCTAATGCCGGTAGAAGAAGATGCTCAAAGAGTTATTGCTAGATCCATTCGTCTGGAGTGGACTGCTGAAGAACTGCTAGATAACTGGTCTGAAGTAAAACTTCAAGTAAGAGCTCTGCATCAGAAAATCTTCTATCGACCTCTTCTAGCGGCAGTTTCTAGAGCTGGTGGTGGACTCGAACTTTCTAATGAGCAGGCATCTGACAGATTATTGGCAATCGGTTATCTAAACCCATCCGGAGCATTGCAACACATCACTGCTCTAACCTCTGGCTTATCTAGAAGAGCGCAGATTCAAAAGCAATTACTTCCAGTATTACTTCAGTGGTTCTCTGAAGGAACAGACCCTGATTCTGCCCTGCTTGCATTTAGAAGGCTAAGTGAGAACCTAGGTGAGTCTCACTGGTATTTGAGAATGCTTCGTGACAGCACAGGCGCTGCTGAGCGATTGAGTATTGCGCTCTCCAATAGTCGTTTAGCAACAGCTTTGCTCGAACTTATTCCCGAAGGGGCGGCCTGGTTTGAAGATCCAGATCAGCTAACCCCAGCAACTTTAGAAGACCTAACCGAACAGTCGCTATCTCTTGCGTCAAGACATGATGATTTGGATGACTTTGCCAAAGCAGTTAGACACATTAGAAGAAGAGAAACCCTGCGACTAGCTCTTGGTTCTGTTGTTGGAGAACTGAACATCAATGGTGTCTCTCAAGGGCTATCTGATCTAACTGAGTGGTATCTAACAACTCTTTCCAAAGCGATTCAAGTTTCCTTGGAAAAAGAACTAGGCCAAGACTTAGATTTTGGAATTGTCGCCATGGGTAGATTCGGTGGGCAGGAACTGGGCTTTGGTAGCGATGCCGATGTCATGTTTGTCTATAGAAATGATGACCCTGAACTTTCTGAACAATCGCAGAAGCTTGCTGAGAGAGTGATTTCTGAACTTCACAGATTAGGCAAAGACCCTCAGCTCGAATTTGAATTAGACATGGATCTAAGACCTGAAGGTAAGAATGGAACTGTTGCCAGATCTGTTGATTCATACCGCGCCTATTACAGCCGCTGGGCAGACATCTGGGAAAACCAGGCTCTACTTCGAGCACGAATGATTTCTGGCAGCGAAGAACTTGTCAGTGAGTTCAACGAGGTAATTGATACATACCGTTACCCAACAGAGCTCAGTAGCAAGTCAATCATTGAAATTAGGCGAATAAAGGCTCGTATAGAGACTGAACGTCTACCTCAGGGCGCAGACCCAAAACGCCATCTAAAGCTCGGTAGAGGCTCGCTAAGCGACATTGAGTGGCTAGTTCAACTGCTTCAACTAAAGCACGGTAATGAGTTCCCAAGCATTAGAACTCCTAAGACGTTGGATGCCCTAAAGGCTCTGGTTGAATCAGGTTTGATGGAAGAGCACGACTCAAGAGTTCTAGCCGAAGCATGGATTTTGACTAGCCGTGTTAGATCCTCTGGTGTTCTCTGGGCCAACAAAGTATCTGATGTTCTCTCTCTAGATAGAAGACAGCTCGAAGGCATGGCAAGGATTCTTGAATACCCTAGAGGCTCAGCTAGCGCTCTGGAAGAGGACTATCTCGCCTACACCAGAAGGTCCAGACAAGTATTTGAAAGATTGTTCTTTAGCTAGACAAATAAAAAAGCGGGCCATCTATAAAGATGACCCGCTTTTTCTTTAGAAACTAAACGCCGTAGTAAAGCTCGAACTCGTACGGGTGTGGTCTCTGAGCAAACTGCTTGATTTCCTTCTCACGCTTGTAGTCAATCCAAGTCTCAATTAGATCCTTGGTGAATACATCTCCTGCTAGCAGGTATTCGTGGTCAGCTTCTAGCGCCTGTAGAACTTCTTCAAGAGAGCCTGGAACCTGAGGAATGTTCTTTGCTTCCTCTGGTGGCAACTCGTAAAGGTCCTTGTCAACTGGAGCGTGTGGCT
>CALFOB010000106.1 GCA_937919125.1 uncultured Micrococcales bacterium
CTCTTCGCTTCCAGGTTTTTGCCTTCAATGACAATGGTTTCACCAGCTCGCGCTGATGAAGTCATAGACGTGATAACTGCCGCCTGGTAAACGCGCATTTTGGAAGTGATAGTACCGCCAAGGTTTGTGACGGATATCTTTGATCCAGAAACGACGCCCTTAGGCACTGTGATCACAATGCTTGAAGCCGAAGTAACTCTGAAGCTAGCGCTGATGTTTCCGAAACGAACTGCAGTTGCAGAGCCAAGATTCTTACCTGTCAGTGATAGTGAGGAGTTCACTTCTCTAACCAAAGAAACAGGCATGTTGATCGTTGGTTTATTTGTCACATATGAGCTCGCGATAAAGGAAGTTGAATAAGCAGTTCCACCGGTGTTGGTGATGACTATTCTGCCGTTCTGATTCACTGCGGGGGACATGACTGTCATTCGAGTTCCATTCGAGTTAACGTTCAGAACCTTTAGGGTCGTTCTCTTCTCCGGAGTGTTAGTAGTTGCAGGTGTTGACAGGACAACTGATTGGCCAAGAGCATCGCCTAGGTTTGTTCCAACTATGTCGAAGGCTTCACCTGACTTGGCAATCTTCAAACTTAGGTTTTTGATTGCAGGAGCAACCGAAGGTTTAGTGACGATGAGGCTAACCCAGTCCTGTCTTGGAATTGAGTTGCCTTCAACTTCAACTCGCACCTGCATGAACCTAGGATCTAAATCGTCAGGATTTGCTGTTGAACTGCCAGGGTTTTCTGTTGCATTTTGAAGCTCGTCTTCGGAAGTTAGATTAATGGTTGCGTAACCACCAGAGACTCTTGTAGCCACAACCGCTTGGTCTAATTCACCTGATGGGCCATATCTAACGACACCATCAACGACTGTGTAGCCGGAAGAGAATCTGGCGTTAGACCCTGAAGCTGCGGCTCCTAATCTGAAGGTCACTTCGGTACCATCTGGTGCATCTTCGCCTGTGATTTCATCAACTATTTTGTAGCTGAGTTGGAAGGTTGAGCCAAACTCAACATACTTTGCGAAATAGCCAGTCTTGGCGTCAATCCATCCTTGAGAAACGCTAGTTTTCCATAGCCAGCTCTTTGTGCCGTCGTATGCATTTGATGAGTTCCAATCTGCTAGTCGTGCACTGAATAGAGCTGGAACAGAATCAGCACCCCTAGTTGAGTCAGCTCCATTGAAGCGAACCTCATCAATAAACCAAGTACCAAGGTTCTGTGCGGATCCCCAATCGAGGAATATGGTGGCCATGTTCAGATCGGTTTGCGCCTTGTCAAAGGAAGGGAACTCGAACGTATAGGTATTCCAACCAACGACGCTGGTTACTGTAGCGTCTCTCTGGTAACTCTGAGAGAATAAAGCAGAGTTATCTATTCTCAACATGATTGGTCTGCCGGCAACGGGAGAATAAATGTTTGCCTTGACGATTGGTTTGTCGCCTGAAATAAGGGAAGTACCAATACCGCTCGTTAGCAAAGTAGTACCAGCCCAAGTTTCACCTGACTTGATTACCTTCAAAGCTCGGTTTGGAATGTTGATTCTGTCTGCTG
>CALFOB010000107.1 GCA_937919125.1 uncultured Micrococcales bacterium
AGACTTGGTCTGAGGAAGAAGAGCAGGATAAGCAATAGCTTGTCTTATTCAGGCTGGACTATTCGTGTGAATTCTCTTCAGCTGGGAAAACAGAGTCGGCTACCTCTTGACGATAGGTGCTTGCTGCAGCCAACAATGTTTCTCTTAGGTTTGCGTACTGCTTCACAAACTTTCTAGCCTTGCCTGGGTAGAGACCAGCAAAGTCTGTCCAGACAAGACTCTGACCATCTGTTCCAGAGCCAGCACCGATACCAATTGTTGGAATCTCTAGTAGTTCTGATACTTCCTTAGCCAAAGCTGCTGGCACTAGTTCAAGGACAACGCTGAAAGCACCAGCTGCTTGAACGGCAAGTGCATCTTCAATTAGCACTTGAGCAGAATCTCCTCGACCTTGAACCTTGGCTCCGCTAAGAGAATGGACTGATTGGGGAGTGAAACCAATATGAGCCATCACTGGAATGCCAGCAGTAACCAAAGCCTGAATTTGGCTAACACTTCTAGTTCCACCTTCAAGCTTCACTGCACTTGCACCAGTTAGCTTCATAATCTTGATGGCATTCTCCAGAGCTTGTTCAGGTCCTTGCTCGTAACTTCCGAATGGCATGTCAACGACAACTAGCGCTCGCTTAGCAGCTCTACTCACGGCTCTGCCAAAAGGAATCATTTCATCAACAGTGATTGGCAGAGTGGTTTCGTAGCCGAGTACATTGTCTGCAGCTGAGTCACCAACTAGTAACACATCAATCCCGGCTTCATCAAAGATTCCACTAGTTAGTGAGTCATAGGAAGTTAGAGCAGCGAACTTTCTACCTGCCTTCTTGAAATCAAGCAGAGTTCCACTTCGAACTACCTTTGGTGAAATATCGTGCATGATCTATCCCTTGTACTTATTCGTAATTGGCAGACGTCTGTCACGTCCGAATGCCATGCCGGTAATCTTTGGTCCGATAGCAGACTGTCTTCTCTTCCACTCTGATCTATCGACAAGCGTTAGAACCTTCTTGACTAGATCTTCATCAAAGCCATACCCAACTATGTCAGCAGAAGATTTTCTTCTGTTCACATAGGCATCAAGGATTGCATCCAAGACATCGTATGGGGGGAGTGAATCTTGATCTACCTGGTTTGGTCTAAGTTCAGCAGATGGAGCTTTATCAATAGAGTTCTGAGGAATAGGTTCAACTTCACTTCGAGAGACTGCATAGGCGTTACGCCATCTTGCAAGTTCCCAAACTAAAGTCTTCTCAACATCTTTCAGAGGGTTGTAACCACCAACGGTGTCTCCGTAGATTGTTGAATATCCAACAGCAAGTTCAGTCTTGTTACCAGTGGTTAGAGTCAGGTGACCTTCCTTGTTGCTAAGAGCCATGAGGATTACTCCGCGAACTCTAGCTTGTAGGTTTTCAACTGAAAGGCCTTCAAGTTGCAATTGACTCTCAAATCCAGATACAAGATTCGCTATCGGTTGAACCTGGTAGTTCATGTTTCTTCGCTCAGCTAAGTCCTTGGCGTCATCCTTTGAATGATCTGAAGAGAAGTTGCTTGGCATAGAAACACCAAATACGTTTTCAGCGCCAATTGCATCAGCTGCGATAGTTGCACAAATA
The DNA here is from genome assembly GCA_937919125.1 of uncultured Micrococcales bacterium. Lineage (GTDB taxonomy): Bacteria > Actinomycetota > Actinomycetes > Actinomycetales > Microbacteriaceae > Rhodoluna. Next base: position 1,608 of record CALFOB010000107.1, read on the forward strand.
GCGGAGTCAATTCCACCGCTAAGACCTAGAACAACAGATTTGAAACCATTCTTTGAAACATAGTCTCTAAGTCCAAGGACAAGTGCATTCCAGGTTTGCCAATTGTCATTTGGCTTGGTTAGGTGATGCTCATCAGAAACCTTTAGGTCATCTTTGGCTTCAATGTCTATACAAACTAAATCAGTTTTGAATTGTTTGAGCCTTGCAATCATTCGAGCTTTGCTATCAACCACGATGCTGTCGCCATCAAATACAAGATCATCCTGCCCGCCAACAAGGTTCACGTAAGCAGCAGCACAGTTGTGTTTCTTAGCTAGTTCTGAAACTAGTTTCAACCGAGTGTCATCTTTATCTATTTCAAAAGGTGAACCGTTGAGAATTAGAGCGACGTCTGTGTTGGCTTTGCCAAGTTGTGAAACAGGTCCACCTGATTGCC
>CALFOB010000108.1 GCA_937919125.1 uncultured Micrococcales bacterium
TAATGTTCCAGCCAAATCAAAGAGATTGATCTCATCGCTATCTTTTAAATTAATGAGGGTCTCAAAGTCTGAAAATGGCTGTTGGTCATCATCGCCAATAATTTCCACTTCATACAATTTCGGACTTTCCGATGATTCATCATCTTTCCATTTGGACCAGCTGATTCATTAATTGTGATGCAACCGGACAGGCCGACCCCAATTAGTGCCAAGCCCACAACAATTGATGACGCTTTGATTGAACTCTTCATGCCTCAATGCTAACCTCCTAGCCTGAAGATTATCTGGGCCGGATTGCGTCATTGGCGAACAGGCGAATGAAGCCTCAATTAGGGCCCTCTTCAACCAAGAGGCCATGGGATAATTGACCCAACGAGAGGAAACTATGTCTAAAGTTATCGATCTAAAAATTGAGGGTATGACCTGCGGTCACTGCGAGATGTCTGTAACCAAGGAGCTTTCTAAGCTTCCAGGAGCTCAGGATGTAAAGGTTTCATCAGCAAGCGGAACAGCAACTCTAAGTGTTGATGAAAGCGTTGACGATGCTCAGGTAGTAGCAGCAGTTGAAGAGGCTGGCTACAAATTAAGTTAGAACTTGATATTCAGGGGATGACCTGCACAGCATGTGCACGTCGAGTTGAAAAGAACCTGAATAAAGTTGCTGGCGTCAACGCCTACGTTGACTTTGCCAGTGAAACCGCTCACGTTAGCTCAGCAACTGAAGTATCAAGAGATTTGCTTGTTCAAGCAGTTAGAGATGCTGGCTACGAAGTAGGTAATGACCGCGGTACTCTGACTCTGATGATCTGGCGTCTAGTAATAGGTGCCTTGATTTCCATTCCAGTGGCAATAATCAGCATGTTCCATGAACTGATGCCAAATAACTGGAACACAATTGCCGCAATAGCTACATTTCCAGTTGCAGCATGGGTTGCTTGGCCATTTCATGAAGCAGCGTTCAAGAATCTTCGTCTAAAGACAGCAACAATGGACACGCTAGTTTCCCTGGGTGTCACTGTTGCGTATGTCTATAGTTTTATTCAAATCTTCACAGGTAGCCATGAGATCTACTTCGAGGTAGCTGCAGTAGTGCCAACCATTGTGCTATTAGGAAGATGGTTAGAAGTTCGAACCAGAAGATCTGCTACCGATTCAGTCAAGGCACTTCTAAGTGCGATTCCTGAAACAGCTCAAGTAAGAAGAGGAACAACTCAAGAGAGCATTCCAACCAGTCTTGTGAAACTAGGGGACTTAGTAGTTGTTGCAACTGGACAGAGAATTCCGGTAGATGGTTTGGTTGTTGAAGGTAGTAGCCAAATCGATAACTCACTGATCACTGGCGAATCTGTTCCTATAGAAGTTACTCTCAACAGCAAGATTGCGGCTGGTTCACTAAACCTTGGTTCCGCTTTAGTTATTCAAACCACAGCTGTAAGTTCATCAAGCCGTATAGCTCAGATTGCCGATCTAGTAAGAGAAGCAACTGCTCAAAAGACAAAGATAGGTTCAATCACAGACAGAATCTCTGCTGTGTTTGTTCCTGCAGTGATCATTCTTTCGATTCTCACCTATTTGGTATGGGCTTTAGTTCTCGGTGATGCAGGAGAAGGGCTATCTGCTGCAATTGCAGTTCTAGTGATTGCCTGTCCATGTGCTCTTGGGATAGCAGTTCCAATGAGTCTTGTAGTAGCAACCTCTATGGGAGCAAAGCAGGGAATTGTTATTAGAAACCCAGACACCTTAAGTCTTCTTAGCCAAGTATCAAAGGTTGTTCTAGATAAGACAGGAACTCTCACAACAGGGCAATTGGAAGTCACCAAGGTAATTTCATTGTCTGGAACAGACAGTAAAGAAGCATTAGCTTTTGCTGCTGCTGTTGAAAGATCTTCTGCTCATCCACTTGCCAAGGCAATTGCTCAACTAGATCAAAGCCTCTCAGCAACA
>CALFOB010000109.1 GCA_937919125.1 uncultured Micrococcales bacterium
CGCTTAATAGCCTGAGTCTGCTTTGAACCCTTGTTCTCTGCAATCTCTTTCTTTAGTTCTTCAGCAGTTCCTGCAAGATCAAATTCAGCTAGAACCTTCTGGACTGCAAGTGCACCAATCTCAGTGATGACGTAGTCACCGTAGTAGTAGTCGAAGTAATCGAATAGAACGTCGTTCTGAATTAGGTCGCCTTCTTCTGCAGACAAGAACTGTCTCCAGGCTAGGTGTTCCTTCTGTAGTGAGTTTGGACGCTCTAGACGTGCATACTCACGAACAATCTTCTCTGTCTTCTTGCGGAAGTCATTGATACGAGTGTTTACGATCTTCTGAGCAGCTGCTTCACGAACAACACCTTCTTTACCTTCAGCAATAACTGCAGTGAAAGGCTTGTCTAGGTAGTTCTTCGGGTCATCAATTTCCATCTTGATCATCTGATCAATTGACTTGTGGAATTGTGCGTCGACCCAAACAGGAGCTTCCCACAACTTCACAGCAGTCTGAAGTGCTAGACCTTCGCCAGTTAGGAAATCATATTCTTCCTGAGCAAGTTCCATCATCTCTGCAAAGCGTGAATCAAGAGTCTGCTTAACACGCTGGGTGTAGTCATCCTTGATTAGAGCCCAATCAATTTCCTTGTTGTCCTGGTCAATTTCCATGACGCGGTAAGCAGCAAAGTAAATGATCTTCTCTAGATCTTTTGGAGCCATGTTTAGTAGGTAACCCAAACGGCTAGGAACACCCTTGAAGTACCAGATGTGAGTAACAGGAGCAGCAAGCTCGATGTGACCCATACGCTCACGACGTACAGATGACTTTGTTACCTGAACACCACAACGCTCACAGACGATGTCCTTGAAACGTACGCGCTTGTACTTTCCACATGAACATTCCCAGTCCTTTGTAGGACCGAAGATCTTTTCACAGAAAAGACCATCCTTCTCAGGCTTTAGGGTTCTGTAGTTAATTGTTTCTGGCTTCTTGACTTCACCGTTTGACCATGAGCGAATGTCATCAGAGGTAGCTAGACCAATTCGTAGGGAGCTAAATGTTTCGACGTCCATAATTATTCTTTTCTCTCGAGATTCGCTTAGAAGTTAGTGAAGTCAGTGTCGTTAGACAATGATTCGTTACGGGATAGGTTGATGCCGTCCATGGACTCTGTAGCCATGTCGCGTTCGAATTCTTCATCCTTTAGAGTCACAATCGCACCCTCAGCGTTTAGTACTTCAACGTTTAGAGCTAGTGATTGCATTTCCTTAGCAAGAACTCGGAAGGATTCTGGAATACCAGGAGCCTGGATGTTATCGCCCTTAACGATGGCTTCATAAGTCTTAACACGACCTGTGATGTCATCTGACTTGATGGTTAGCAACTCTTGAAGAGTGTGTGCTGCACCATAAGCCTGAAGAGCCCAAACTTCCATTTCACCGAATCTCTGTCCACCGAACTGAGCCTTACCACCAAGTGGTTGCTGGGTGATCATTGAGTAAGGACCTGTTGAACGAGCGTGAATCTTGTCATCCACTAAGTGGTGAAGCTTCAAGATGTACATGTATCCAACTGAGATTGGCATTGGGAAAGGCTCACCTGAACGACCATCGAACAGTCTTGCCTTACCGGTCTTGTCAACCAACTTCTGACCATCACGGTTAGGAAGAGTTGAGTCTAGAAGACCGATGATGTCATCCTTGTGTGCACCATCGAAGATAGGTGTAGCAACCTTAGTGCCAGGCTCTGCTGAGTGCAGCTCCTCGCTTAGGTGCTCTGCCCACTTAGCTCCAGGCTTGATTTCCCAACCCTGCTTCGCGATCCAACCTAGGTGTGTTTCTAGAACCTGACCGAAGTTCATACGGCCTGGAATACCTAGTGGGTTCAAGATGATGTCAACCGGAGTTCCATCTTCAAGGAATGGCATGTCTTCAACTGGAAGGATCTTAGAAATAA
>CALFOB010000110.1 GCA_937919125.1 uncultured Micrococcales bacterium
CTACCATCGACCTGAGATAACTCTTCCTCGCTTGCATTGAAGATGTTATCTAGTGAACCAAAGTGAGTAGCGAGAGACCTAGCCGCAACCGGGCCTACGTGTCTTATAGATAAACCAACAATGATTCTCCAAAGCGGTTTGGTCTTTGCTTCTTCCAGATTCTTTAGCAGCTTGATAGCAACCTCTGAAGGAACTGTTTCGCCCTTCACGGTCTTACTAAAGAACTGAACAATCTTAGGTTTTCCATCTTCACCAAGTTTTGGTAAACCAGTATCTGGATCTAAGACGTAAGTTCTGATTGGAAGCAACTGATCCATGGTCAAGTTAAAGAGATTCGCCTCAGAAGTCAGTGGAGCCACTTTAGGTTCCACAGGCTGAGTTAGAGCTACCGCTGCAACATAGCCGAGTGCTTCAATGTCTAACACTCCCCTTGAACCTATGTATGCAACTCGCTCACGTAGCTGTGCTGGGCAGTGCTCAGAGTTCTGACAACGAAGATCAACATCGCCTTCAGAAGATGGAGCAAGCTTTCCGTTACAGTCTGGACAATTGGTTGGCATAACAAAAGCACGTTCTTTGCCTGTTCGAAGCTCAACTACTGGACCAAGAATTTCAGGAATAACATCTCCCGCTTTGCGAAGAACGACTGTATCCCCGATGAGAATTCCCTTAGCTTTCACGACATCTTGGTTGTGCAGGGTTGCAAACTCAACAGTCGATCCAGCTACCTTGATTGGCTCAACCACCGCGTAAGGCGTTGCCCTACCGGTTCTTCCAACCGAAACTCTGATGTCTAGAAGCTTTGTGTTGACCTGCTCAGGTGGATACTTATAGGCAACTGCCCACCTTGGAGCACGGGCGGTAAAGCCAAGTTCCTTCTGGGCTGCAAGTGAGTCCACTTTCACAACAACGCCATCGATTTCATGTTCAAGATCGTGGCGTTGAGCTTGGAAGTTAGCGATGTATTTGATTACACCGTCGATCGAATCAACTACCTCGTATCGCGTAGACGTAGGTAGACCCCAACTCTTTAGAAGTTCATAGAGCTCACTCTGGTTCTTGAATGGAGCGTCAGGCCATGCTCCAACTCCATGTACGAGCATCTGAAGTGGTCTGCTGGCTGTTACAGAGGAATCTTTTTGCCTAAGTGATCCACTAGCAGAGTTTCTAGGGTTAGCAAAAGGCGCTTTACCCTCAGCGACCAATCCAGCGTTTAGATTGGCAAAGTCCTTAACACCAAAGAAGATCTCTCCCCTGATTTCCACAATGTCTGGAATCTTTGAGCCCTTTAGGCGGTGTGGAATCTGTTTGATGGTCTTTACGTTGTTAGTTACGTCTTCACCAACCACACCATCACCTCTGGTCGCTGCTGATACTAGTTCGCCTTTTTCATAGCGAAGGTTGATCGCCAAGCCATCAATCTTCAGTTCACAAAGGAAGCGGTCTTGACCAACTCTGTTTGCCCAAGCTTTTAGCTCTTCGTCATCGAATGCATTGTCTAAAGACCACATTCTTTCAAGATGTTCAACAGGTGAGAATGCTTCATTGGCTGAACCACCGACACTCTGTGTAGGTGAATCACCAGAAATAAGTTCAGGGTGTTTAGATTCAAGAAGTTCTAGTTCTGCCATCAAGGCATCGTATTCAGCATCGCTAACCAAAACGGTGTTCTCTTGATAGTAGGCGCGACGATGCTTATTGATTTCGTCTACTAAAAAGGCGATGCGTTTAGCTGGATTCTCTGGCACCTGATAAGCCTAAACAGCACCATTGACACTAGAGCCAATACTCGCCGAGGCTGTTGAAAAAGAGTCAACAGCCGAGACTGTGTGATCAATAGTTGTCTGAGCAAGGACGCGGGTGCCTAGATAAATAACAGCTGTTTGACCAGGTGCTACTCCATAAATAGGCTCGTCACATCTAATAACCATGGCCCCGTCTATTACAGCCACTTCACAAGCAACCTGCTCACCATGTGCTCTTACTTGAACATGGGCTGGGAAGAAAACCTCTGGGTTTTCATAAGGCTTGCCGCACCAGGTGAACTTGTTACCTACTAGTTCAACAACTGCCAGTGCCTGTTGAGGGCCAACAACAACCTTGTTTGTTTTCACATCTACAGCTAAGACATAACGAGGTTTGCCATCAGCAGCTGGTCTTCCTAATTGGAGACCTTTACGTTGTCCTACAGTGAAGCCGTGAGCACCTTTGTGCTCTCCAAGAACATTGCCCTGCATGTCAACAATTTCACCTGTTGTGTTTCCTAGTCGATCTGCTAGCCAGTCCTGGGTATCCCCTTCAGGAATGAAGCAGATGTCGTAAGAATCCGGCTTAGCCGCTACCGATAGACCACGCTCAGCTGCTTCTGCTCTAATCAGGTCTTTGCTTGCTGTGTGACCTAGAGGAAACATTGAGTGTTGTAGCTGCTCAGCAGTAAGCACACCTAATACATAGCTCTGGTCTTTAGCTAGAGCCATTGATCTGTGAAGTTCTAGGTTGCCTTCATCATCGGTCAAGATACTTGCGTAGTGACCTGTGCAGACTGCGTCAAAACCTAGCGCCAATCCTTTTTCTAAGAGGGCTGCGAACTTGATTCGCTCATTACATCTCATGCAAGGGTTAGGTGTTCTACCTGCTTCATATTCACTGATGAAGTCATCAACTACCTCTAGCTTGAATCTCTCGCTGAAATCCCATACGTAATAAGGAATGCCAATTACGTTGGCTGCTCTTTGAGCATCCATGCTGTCTTCAATGGTGCAGCAACCTCTGGAACCAGTTCTGAGGGTGCCAGGCATTCTGGATAGCGCTAGGTGAACACCAACTACCTCATGTCCGGCTTCAACAGCACGTGCAGCAGCAACAGCGCTATCCACGCCACCACTCATTGCTGCTAATACCTTCATGACCTAATTCTCTCTTAACTCGTAAGTCCAGCTCGAGCAGCACCTTCAAGTGCCTTAGGCAGTGCTGCTAAGACTGCATCAACATCAGCATCAGTGCTGTCTTTACCCAAAGTCATACGAATACAACCAAGTGCTTCTCGCTCTGTTCTACCCATAGCAACTAATACATGAGAAGGCCCATTCACTCCTGCTTGGCAAGCAGAACCAACAGATACACAAACACCTTGCTGATCTAATGGAATAAGCAGGGAATACCCTGAACAACCCTCAAAGGTGCAGTGAGCGTTATGTGGCATGCGGTTAGAACTTGCTGCCGTGTGATGGGCAAGAGGAGAAAGCTCCAAGACTCCCTTAACTAAGCGATCACGAAGTTTAGAAAGCCTCGCCGCTTCATGTTCTAATTCTGCTACCGCTAGTTCAGCAGCAAGAGCAAAAGCTTTAGCCACTGGAGCGTTCATGGTTCCAGATCTCATGCCGCGTTCTTGACCACCACCGTGAATGATTGAAACAAGTTTTGTACTTCTAGAAACAATTAGTGCTCCTGCACCAACAGGGCCACCTACTTTATGTGCTGAGATACTCATGGTGCTAAGTCCTGAGTTAGCAAAACTGATTGGCACGTGACCGAAGGCTGCAATAGCGTCTGAGTGAACTGGAATGTCATACTTCTTGGCTAAAGAGACAACCCTTGGTATATCTGTAATCACGCCAGTTTCATTATTCGCCCACATAAGATTCACAAGAGCTACTCGTTTGTGATTCTCTTCTAAAAACTTCTCAAAGAAATCAAATTCAATGTTTCCCTCGAAGTCAACTGGAACAGCGATGATCTCAGCACCGTCATGCTTTTCTAACCATTCCATTGGATCAAGAGAAGCATGATGTTCAGTTGCAGTTGAGATTATGAGTTTGCGATTGCTATCTTCACCCACTCTCTGCCAGTAGAGACCCTTAATAGCAAGGTTGTCGCTCTCAGTTCCCCCTGCTGTGAAGATGACTTCGCTTCTATTGCAATCAATACTTTTTGCTAGTGACTCTCTTGCTTCTTCCAAAGCCCTACGAACACTTTGGCCTGTGCTGTGCACTGAAGAAGGGTTTCCAAGATTCTGAAGATGCTCCGCATAGCACTCAAACACTTCTTTACGAAGTGGAGCAGTTGCTGCATAGTCAAGATATACAGACATAACTAGAACAACTTAACTGCAAGTAACTTACGGGCTTCAACTACAGCTGGGTGTGATTTACCAACTGCATTGAATAGTTCAAGGAACAGAGAAGATAGGGCCGCTCTTTCCTCAGGGCTAGCTTTATCGAACCAGTTGAGCAGAAGTTCAAATGCTTCCTCTGATTGACCAACAGCCAATTGGAAATCTGCCTTACGCATAGCTTCCGCAACATTCTTTGGTTCAACAGAGAGTTCTTTCTCCATGTCTCCGGTGTATGTTCTCTCAACCAGTTTCACCTGAGCCAAACGAGCAATAAGTTCCTCATTGCTTGGGTTCTGCTTTAGTTCATCTTCATAGATCTTGACTGCTGCGCCAAAGTCTCCCTGATCCATCGCATCAATTGCTGCTTGTTCCGATGGAGAGAGTTGTGGCTCAACTTCTTGGGGCTCTGATCCATCAACTTCTAGTGTTCCGTTTAGGCCTTGAGAACCCGCAACTTCCACTAGCTTGCCAATGAAGTCAACCAACGAAGATTCGATCTGATCGCCTTGGAATAAAGGCTTCGGTTCACCACCGAGAATTACAGCAACAGTTGCTGGCAGGTCAACCCCGAAGGCTTCAGCAATCTTTGGATTGGCCTTTATGTCTACCTTGGCCAATAGCCACTTACCATCTGATGAATTGGCAAGCTTCTCTAATTTGCCTGTAAGGGTCATGCTTTCAGCGTTATCAGGGTTATAGAAGGCAACTACCACTGCCACAATTGATGAGATTTCAATGACTGGCTTTAGGTTTACTTCGTTCAGCTCTACAGCAAAGCTAGGAACTTTCACTCTTCTACCCTGATCAACCTGGACGGTGCTGGTGCTGGCTAGCTTTTCTTGAACGACTTTGTTAGCCAGAGAAGATAGGTCCACTCCGCCACGCATTTGTGAATTCATGTCGCTCAATTAATCGACCTGACACTTAGTAGACCCTGCGATGCGCCAACCAAACGAATCTTTTCTTCAGAGCCTGATTCAGGTACATAAAAGAGCAACATGTTGCTATAGACAATCTTTAGGCCTGTTGAGCTACCGAGAGAACCTAACAGGAGTTTCTGATCTAGAGCCTTAACAGATACAGCGGCTCCTTGTGCCTTAGGAGTGATTATTGAGGTGTCGTTCATGGTTAGCGCTATCAAACCACCTCGCTCAACTGTTTGAAGACCAAGAATGTTTTGATTGCCCAAAGTGTGTTGGTATCTAATCTTTGAACCGACTTTTTCAACTTCAACTTTTTGTTGAATCTGAGATTCGGATAGCTCTGCATAAAACTCATCTGATGCTAAATCAAACTCTGGAGCGTACTTACTATCAAGACCCTTATTTAGGGTGTCACCATACTTGAATGGAATGCTCTTCAATGATGTGACTAGGAATGAATCCTCTTTAGCAACCGGAAGTGCTCCTACTGCTTGAGCAGCCACATTAGGGAAGTTTTTATCAGGTAGCAAATCAATTAGATACCAGAGCTTGTAGTTTTCTCTTGGCTTATTCTGCTGCAACACAAGCATTTGTGGGGCTTGTGTTGTTGAGTCAGACTTTGTAACAACCATCAAAGTTCTCGGCTGCCAACCAACCGCAGGATTAGGAAGCTCCATAGGTAGTGCAACTGTGATTGGGTTAGCCAGGATAGCTGGAAGCTTAGGAATCTTCTTACTCTTTGATTGAAGTAGATACTGAACTTTTCTAATCTGAAGAGCAGATCCTGCAACACGAGTTACTAGAGTCTTGTCATCTCGCTTGGAATCAGCGTCTTTCACAGTGGTAGCAACATCCGCAACAATTCTCTGTAACTGAGCTTCTGTTACAACAACATTCACAGATTCAAACTTAGGTTTTTCAACTTCTGCAGTTGGCGATGAACAGCCAGCTAGAAGAGAAAGTGAAACTACAGCAACAGGTGCTGCCATAAATCGTCTTCTATCTGACTTACCTAAAGCTCTTCTGCCTCGAACTGGAACATTCTGTTGGATCTTGCGACGATATCTTGGACCAGTTGGTGACTTAGGGATTCTTCGCCTAGGGCCACGTAGTTTCCTAATATGGCGGAAAGCTAAATAGTTCATGATCAGGGCTGCCAGAAGTAAAACAAACCCGCCGATTACTAATACTTGAGGCCAATTAATCAATGTCTTTGAGTCCCAGATAACAGCAATCTTGTCTGGAGCTCTAGCTAGTCCGTTGCTGGCTAGAAGAACTCCCGTGTCATCAAACATCGTCACAACGTTTAGAAGCTTGTTCTTCACAGTCAGCTGGCTTCGCCACATGTCGCTGCCTGCTGGGTTTTCATCAAGACCACCTGATGTCACTGTGCTCACATCGGCCTTAAAAGTCTTTTGGTTGAGGTTTAGGCGAGAGTAGTTAGAGGTTCCAATCCAGTCCTGAATGTCTCTTTCTCGACCATCTGCATAGAAGATCTCGTCAGAGCCACTGGCTTCAATAGAAACCTCCCCTTCGTAGGCAGTCAGGGTGCTGTTAGGGATTAGAACGTAGGAATAGGGTGCTTTGACCTCAAACTCAACCCGTTTGCCTGAACTTTCGGCAAAAGGCTCCCGAATGGCAAATCCCAGCAAAACGCTGATACCTGAGGCGATTAGGAGCACTGTGGCTATAACAAAACGCATAATGCTCCTTTCAGGCTAAACTTGGGGTTGATTGACGACCCCGTCTATTCTACCCAAGCCCCAGGAGAGCACCCTTGGCAGCCGATGAGACTGACTTCCCGCTAGTAATGCGTGGCTACGACCGCGGTCTAGTTGACGACACCATTAGGGATTTCCGCAAAGAACTCATAAATCTAACCAATTTGAACAATCAGTTGGCTACAGAGCTAAGAGAAGCCCAAAATCGCCTTATTGAGCTCCAAGCAAATGCCCAAGAGGCCCAAAACCCAAGTTATGCCGGTGTTGGAGCAAAAGCTGCCCAAGTTCTAAGCAATGCCGAGGAACTAGCCCTAAGGCTTGTTGCTGATGCAGAAGCAGAGCGTAAAGGTATCCTCGATGGCGTCACAGCAGAACTTGAGCAGCAGAAGGCTGATGGCCAGGAATACTACGAAGAACTAGTAGCTGAGGCTCAGCGCAGATCCGAAAGAATTCTGAACTCTGCCAAGGCAGACTACGACGAGACCTTAGCCAAGGCTAATTTTGAAGCTCAGAGAATTATTGAAGATGCAACTCGCGAAGCCGGAGCAATCCGAGGTGCTGTGTCTACCGAGGTTGCTCGCATGAGAGCAACGGCTAAACGTGACATTGAAGTCAGAGAAGCAAACGCTGCTCGTGAACTAGCAGAACGAAGACTAATTCTTGAACGTCAACTAACTCAACCAATCACTCCTATTCTGACTTCAGCTCTACTTAGCGAACAAGAGCGAATCGATCTAGATCTAGAACTAACTGCCAGAAGAGCCGAAGCTGAAGCTCGATACCAGAAGAAGTATCAAGAGGCTGTTGCACAGACTCAGAAATACCTAGATGACGCTCACGCTCAACTTTCAACAGCTCTAACCAAGGTTGCAACTGCTCGACTAGAAGCAGAAACCCTTGAAGCTGCAGCCAGATCGATCAACAAAGCAACAGCGGAAGAAGCTAGAAACAAAGCTGAAGAATTGATTGTCGCTGCTGAGAGCGAAGCAAGAGGGATTCTTGCCGCTGCCCAGGCAAAGGTTAAAGAAAGACTCCACATCATGGAAAGCGCTGAGCGAAAGCTCGCTCAAGAACGTGAGAGCATTACGGTTTATCTCGGTAACCTAAAGCAGGTTATCGATCAAGTCGGTAAAGACAACAACTAGTACTAAGGAGTGGTGATGCAAGAAACAAAGAACACTAGAATCACCCATGCATTTCAACTTGGATTCTTAGGAGCAATTGGTGTCCTAACGGCACTTGCTCTCGGTAGCGCGGTTGTTTCACTAGCTGGAATCATTACTTCAATAATCACTGCTCTCTTTATTACTTTGGGCCTGGAGCCAGCGGTTCAACTACTGCAAAAAAGAGTTAAGAAGCGTGGCTTCGCCATAGCCATTGTTGGGGTTGGTGTCTTTGCTGTATTGAGTGCTGTTATATTCGCTATCCTTCCTCCACTGATCTCTCAAGCAGGAAGCTTCATCACAAACCTGCCAGAGTTGATGAAAGAGTTTGTGAAACTACCTTGGGTTGAAAGCATTGACTCAAGACTTGGTGGAGCAATTGGTACAGCACTAAATGATGCTGGAGAGTTTTTAGTAGATAGCAAGAACTGGCCAACTTTACTTGGAGGCGTAGTTCAGCTTGGTCTAAGTATTCTCAATGGTCTAGCCGGTTTCCTAACAGTAACCATTCTTACTTTCTACTTCATGGCTGCTTTGCCAAGCATCAAACGAGTTGGAATTACTCTGGTTGCCCAATCTTCGAGGGAAAAGCTAGAAGGCATCGTTGAAAAGGTAATTAGCTCTGTTGGTCGCTACGTGATGGGCCAAGTAGTCGTTTCATCCATCAACACTTCTATCCTGTTCACTGTTTTGTTGATTGCAGGAGTTGATTTCGCAGTAGTTCTAGCCTTCATCAACTTCTTGCTTGTGCTTATTCCAATCATTGGTTCTCTAACCGGTGCAGCGATTGTGATCTTGATCACAGCAGCCACCTCACCTACTGAGACAACCATTGCTGTTGCAGTAGCACTGTTGCTCTACATCCAGATTGAAGCCTACGTAGTAGCGCCAAGGGTCTTGAAGAAGGCTGTGGATGTGCCAACTGCTCTGATCATCGTCTCTGCTTTGATTGGTGGCTCACTGGCTGGAATCCTAGGTTCACTGCTGGCTATTCCAACTGCTGCCACAATACTTCTAATTATTCGTGAAGTGTGGGTTCCTAGACAAGACAGGCTCTAAGCCGAATAGAAATCAGGAAGCGGATAGCTTCCTGGACTAGTAATCCTTACTATTTCATCTAGAACGCGCTTGGTTGCGCTCTCCCCAACCCAGAGATGTTTAGCATCTTTGACATTGATGAGTTCAATATCCTTGATTGCAAGGAATCTAACTGCTGCTTCGTCAGGCTTTAGATAATCATCTAGCTCTGGAATAAGGCAAACAAGTTTCTTATCCACTGAGTTCCATCGCTCAAGCTCTTCAACACTTGTTCTATGCAGAGGTGGAGATAAAAGGATTGCTCCTAAGACATTTAGGTCAGGTCCGTATTTGAGTGCTAGTTCAGTTCCGAAAGACCAACCTACTAGCCAAATGTTTGGCAAGTTGTTTTCAACTGCATAGGCAACGGCAGCCTCAACATCAAACCTTTCAGACACTCCACCGTCGAAAGATCCTTGGCTTGTGCCATGAGGAGAAGTTGTGCCTCGAGTGTTAAATCTAAGAATTGCTAGATCTGCTAAGGCCGGTAATCTATTGGCTGCCTTCCGGTAGATGTGTGAATCCATAAAGCCACCAGCTGTAGGCAATGGGTGAAGCATTACCAAAGTAGCCACAGGAGCTTTATCAACTGGAAGTGCTAACTCAGCAACAAGATCTAAACCATCTGCTGTTCTAAGTGTCAGAGGAATACGGTTTGAAGGTAGTTCAACCGATGAACGTATTTCTATCTCACTCAAAATAATCTGCCTTGGAACTTTTTCCAACATTGATTGTGGAAGTGTCTTCTCTTTTCAGGTCCATAGGCACTCTCCCAGGCAACTACATGAGCAATACCTGTGCCAAAGGTTAGAGAACAGAAAGGACAGATCCACTTCTTTGATTCTTCAGAGTTATTTCCAGATGTGGTTTGAACATAGAACTCCACACCATTCTTGATCTCTGAGCTCTTGATGCCATCTCTTAATCTGATGATGTCCATTGGTTCATCATCCTGGTCAATCTTCTTGAAACCTTTAGGTTTATTGTTTCTACCCACTTGTTTAGTACCAGTTGAACTTGTTTGAGTGAGCCATAGCTCCACATGGGGCACCGTAGCGGTTCTTGATGTAGTTCACTCCCCAACGAACTTGAGTCTCAGGGTTAGTCACCCAGTCAGCTCCCATCTCTGCCATCTTCCTACCAGGAAGGGCTTGAGGGATTCCATATGCTCCAGATTTTCTGTTTAGAGCATCCCATCTCCAGTTAGATTCTCTCTGCCAAAGTGCTACTAAACATGAGTACTGATCTCTTCCCCAAGAGTTGGATGCAACAAGCTCGAAAGCAAATTCTTTGATAGTTCCTGTTTCAGGGGTTTCAGCATTAGCAATGTAGATGGCGGCAGCTTCATCTCCTGTGACAATAGACCAGCCGCCGCGCTTGAAACTAATCTTCTGCTGGGCTGTGAAGCCATAAATCTGATCTTCTTCACCAGTGTTTGAATAAGTGGAGTTGTAGGCATAGGCAGAGTTCAATGCCCCACCGTAAGGGTCTATAACTGTCACCATGGCATAGCCAGCAACAAAGGAAATGGCTACGAGATTAGAAGCAGCTAGCTTGAATTTCTTGGCTAACTGAAGTTCTTGAAGTTTCGGGCTGAAATCTTGCCCGAAGATACGCTGAATAATGCGTTTAGAAAGAGATGGTCTAACCAGCTCGTATCTACCCATTGATTCACCGCCTTAGTTCAAAACTCAAGTTTACCTCAAGGCTTAGATTCGGGCTATAGAAAGGCCTATTAGCCCTTAGGCACTAGTTGATTTGGACAGGTTTTTAGCACTCTTCGCATGGAATCACGCTCTGCTGAGGTGACCCAGAGCTTGTATTTGTACTTCACAGCAATCTGCCTTGAAACGTATGAACACCGATACTTCTTGTTTGGCGGCAGCCAGGATGCAGCATCACTATCGCTCTTTTGCTGGTTGGTAGGACCATCAACAGCTAGAAGATTCAGTGGGTCGTTATAGAAGGAATATCTCTGGCTAGAGGAAAGCTGTTGCGCACCCTTCTGCCAGGCATCACTAACTGCAACCACGTGATCTATCTGAACAGCATTAGAAGTGCTTACTCCTCTAACGAAATAAATCTTCTTTGCTGTGTATGGGTCATTTAGTATTCCAGTTGCAACAGTGCAACGAGGAGAAGATCTCCAGGTGATGGATTTCAGGTCTCTACGAAGAATATAGTTTCTAGCATCGCAGTCACCAATGTTGCCCCAACCATCACTAAAGAGATCCCTGTCATAACCGGCTTTAGGAGCTCTGCCTTTGACAGCAATCTTTGAAAGCAAGGTTGTTGCCTTAGTGCTAGTAGCGGCGCTAGCAACCGTTGTTTGTGTAATTGCGGCACTTAGTCCGAACAGTAGTGAAAGAGCTAGTGAACTAGCGAGAAGTTTTTTGGATAGCTTGTTGGCGCTGGATGAGTTCAACGACCTTCTCCAGGAATGCATCGACTTGGTATTCCGCATAGCCGCCTCTCTTGGATTTGAAAGTTGCAGTTCTTACTTCCTTCACAGACAAGTCTGCCTTAGTCTCAAGTGTATTCCCCAGTTGAGAACAGAACTTATCAACCTGCTTAACGTTATAACCCTTATTTGGGTACCTACGCTTAGAAAACTTCTTCTTTCTAGGGCGACTAGCTCTTGCAACTAGTTCTGTCCTTAGGATGTCCACCTCTTCTTCGAATTCGAAGAATCCCTGTGCTGAAACCTCTTTGCTAAATTCTGCTGATGCAAAGGTGTCTTCAAGTTTCTCAAGTGCTGCATCAACTACTGAGATGGAGTAGCCGTTCTTTACTAGTTTGAATCGGACAGATCTAACATCAAGGGAACTAACTAGCTCTTTAGAAGGGTCGCTGAACTGCTCTCTCGCAAGAGCGAGGAACTCATCAACTTGGCTAATGTCATAGCCAAGTTTTCTCTTACCTGATTGAACGAATGCGTAACTCACGTCTCTATTCTCTCAAATCCCTATTGGAACAAACGCACACTGAGCACCATCAAGAGATAGGAGCTAAGTGCTGCTGGGAGCATAGAGTCTAGGCGGTCCATGATGCCACCGTGACCTGGGATTAGAGAAGACATGTCCTTCACTCCCAAATCTCTCTTGATTAGAGATTCGGCGAAGTCGCCAAGAACTGCAGACATGATTAGAACTGAACCAATTACGATTCCAAACCACCAAGGTAACTGCAATAACCAGACAGTCTGAAGCACTGCGCTAGCTAGACCGAACACCGCTGAAATGGCAAAGCCTTCCCAGCTCTTCTTAGGGCTTACCTTAGGAAGCATTGGGTGCTTGCCTAGTTTTCT
>CALFOB010000111.1 GCA_937919125.1 uncultured Micrococcales bacterium
CGTCAGAACCAGGCTGAAGTAGATGCACAATTCGATTCCATCGTTACTTCTCAGAAGATGACTGTTGGAGGAACAGCAATCAAGATTGCTGGTCTCTTCGCTCTTCTTCTTACAGGTGCTTTTATTGCCTGGAACGTTCCAGTAGTTCAGGGACTTATGCTTCCAGCAGTATTCGTAGCCCTCGGTCTAGCCATGTGGATCACCTTCTCTAAGAAGATTCGTCCAGGAGCAGTTATGGCTTATGCCGTAATTGAAGGTGTATTCATTGGAACAATCTCATTCTTCTTTGAATACATGTATCCAGGCATCGTAATGAACGCTGTTATTGGAACTCTTACAACAGCTGGAGCGATGTTCACCGCTTACTCAATGGGTTGGGTCAAAGTAAACTCTCGTTTCACCAGAGTCATGACCTTTGCTCTTATTGGTTACGCAGGCTTTGCTCTAGTGAACTTCATCATCAGCATGGTTACCGGATCATCAGGCATCTACGGAACTCAGTTCGGTTGGCTAGCTGGTCTTCTAGGTGTTGGCCTTGCAGCTTTCACACTAAACCTAGACTTCGAAGACATTGCTCAGGGAGCTGCTACTGGCCTTCCTAGAGAATACGAATGGAAGGCTGCATTCGGTCTTCTAGTAACCATGGTTTGGCTATACATCGAAGTATTGAGATTGCTTTCAATCTTCAACAGAGACTAAAAGAAACACCTAAATAGGGGCTTGACATCTTAGTCAAGCCCCTATTTACTTAACTCATGAATCTACCTGTTCTCTACATTTCACATGGTGCTCCACCGCTTTTAGAGGATGAGCAGTGGATGGCTGAATTAGCTGCATGGGCAAAGGACATCCCGAAACCTAAAGGAATTCTGATTGTCTCAGCCCACTGGGAAGCTGAACCAATAACCATTTCCTCGACCAGAGCAAATACTCCTCTAATCTATGATTTCGGCGGGTTCTCACCCAAGTTCTACAACATGCAATATGGAACCCCAGATGCTACCTGGCTAGGCGATTTAGTTGCCAATTTGATGCCTGCGGATGAGCCACTTAGAAGATCTGAAACTAGAGGGCTAGATCATGGAGCATGGGTTCCGCTCAAGGTTATGTATCCAGATGCAGATATTCCAGTGATTCAACTCT
>CALFOB010000112.1 GCA_937919125.1 uncultured Micrococcales bacterium
TGATCTAGGGAAATTGACTTAGGTGTTGCTATTCTTTCTGAAGTTAGAATCAGGGATTTGTTATGGAGAAGACGTTGGCTAAAGATAAAGAAATAGTCGCTGAATCCAAACACTTCGTAGGAATTGATTCACTCAGAGCTCTGGCTGTCTGGGCAGTAATCATTTACCACCTCAATGCAGAATTTATGCCTGGTGGTTTCACCGGTGTAGACATATTCTTCGCAATCTCTGGTTTCGTGATTACCAAGTCACTTCTGGAACGTAAACCTCAGTCTGTATTCAAGTTCTTCACGGCTTTCTATAGACGTCGATTCATCCGAATTGCTCCAGCACTATTTTTCTACCTAAGTACCGTTTCACTTCTAGCTTCATATTTCATTCCAAAAGCTTCTCTAGCTGGAGGGATATACGAAACTGCACGTTGGGCAATCTTCGGCGGAAGCAACTTTCAACTGGTCCTAGGTAATGACGGTTACTTCGGCGAAAGAATGGATTACAGTCCATTCATTCAGACTTGGTCTCTTGGAGTTGAAGAGCAGTTCTACGTAATTTGGCCTGTTGTGATTGTTTTACTTGCTTTCGCGATTGCTAAATCCAGCAAGCTGATGAACCGAATAGCAATTGCTCTCATTGTCATTCTCACTATCGCATCCCTTCTTATTAGCGCAGATCAATCAACAAATGCTCAGATCAACGCTTTCTATCTTCTACCTAGCAGGTTCTGGGAGCTAGCTTTAGGTGGACTTCTTTACATTGCACTTAGAAACCAAGACAAGTGGTTGAAACTGAACGCAACTGCAAACAGGGTCATCTTCTTTATTGGTGCTGCGCTAATTGCTGCAACACTTATTTATGCAGACATTGCTCAGTTCCCGTTCTGGTGGGCAATTCCTCCAGTAGTAGGTACCTTGCTTCTAATCCATAGCGCTACAAATGGCACTTTGGGTGCGAGAAAGGGTTTGGCTAAATATCTAACAGCAAAGCCAATTGTCTATTTCGGAAAGATTTCCTTTTCGCTATATCTCTGGCACTGGGGTGTGTTTGTTCTTATGCGTTGGACTATCGGTCTAACATCCTGGTGGCATTGGGTAATAGCTCTAGTTGCAACGGTTCTAGTTTCTGCAGCTAGCTACAAGTTCATTGAGACACCGATTAGAACTGGCAAGTTCATTAGAAAAATGCCTGACTGGAGAGTAATTGTTGCAGGTGTATTGGTTGCTCTACTGACTGTTATTGCAGTTGACTTCAGCAAGTCTGAATGGAACAGAAGAAGCCGAGCAATAGTTGATCCAGCTTTCAGTAATTCACAATTAACCAAACAGTTCCTATCGACGATAGAGACTAGTGACATCGGTAAAGGTAAAAAGTTCATCCTTGTTGGTGACTCCCATGCTGGTCACTACAAATACATGGCCAACTGGATAATGAAGAAAACTGGCGCAGAGGCTTCAAGAATCATTAACTACGGTTGCCCTTATGTGAATCTGCAGGGAGTGAACACAAGACCACAGGTTTGTCCTTCGGATGAGGAAATTACTCAACAGATCTTGGAGAAATCCAACCCTGGAGATGTCATAGTTCTCTCATCTTTCTCAACACCTCGTATGTCTGGCTTAGATAGACCTTTTGATAAAGACGAGCTACTTAGCAAGTTGAATTCAAGCGCAAGCCAGGAGAGCAGAGATGCATCGCTCAAGTCTTCAACCCAGATTGTGAATGAACTAAAAGCCAATGGCCTACAAGTTATCTTGGCTGCCCCAACTCCAGTGTTTGTTACTCCTGCGGATAGATGTCAGCGATGGTTTAACCGCCTAAACCCAATCTGTTCGAATGGGTTCAAAGAGGAAATCGGATACCAGATTCAGTTACGTGAGCCAGTAATGGTTTCATACAACAAGCTGGTTCAAGATACCGGGATAACTCTTTGGGATCCATTTCCACTGCTTTGCCCAGATGGTAAGTACTGCTACTCAGAAAAGAATGGTGACTACCTCTTTATTGACCAGCACCACCTAACTTCAAACGGTAACTTGCTGCTTATTGAGTCCATGCTGGATGTCTTGAAGAGGTTGTGGAAGTAGCTTCCCAACCTGCTTTTGAGCAACAAGCGGGAGAGGTTCTAGAGCCTCAAAATAAGGCCTGATTGCTATAGTGGGACTAAATCCGTCTCCTTCAAAATTGCTGGAGAAGTCAACAAATTAAGGTAGTTCATGTCTTTCGTTTCCAAGTCTGCAGACCAGTCCGCAATGATTCCAGATGGCTGGAAAAGCATTAGCTCCGAAGGCATCTACAACTTCAATCCAGCTCTAATTTCCGATGGCCAGGGCGGATTTATTATGGCCTACAGGTTCATTAGTAAGAGTGATTTAATTCGAAGAATCGCAATTTGCCGCCTTGACTCAGACATGAATGTCGTCAATGGCAGTGCTGTTCACCTTTCAGATCTAATTGAATTTGCTGATGACTCAGTGGATTCTCATTCGAGAGAGTGGTTTGCGGACCCAAGACTCTTCCAATTGCAGGGAAAGACCTGGATGGTCTGGAACGACGGAAACCGTTCTGAAGGTAACCACCAATTCATGGTTGAGATATCGATCGAAGGCGAATTGAAACCGGCCGGTCTTGCTAGAGAAATTGTTCTAAACGGTAGCCGTCGTAAGAATGAAAAGAACTGGGCTTTCTTTGAAGCTGATGGCAAAGTCTGGGTTGTTTATTCAATTACCCCTCATGAGATTCTTAGTGTTGACATGAGCTCAAGCACTCGAATTGTTTGCCAATCAGAAGTGTCAGTTGAATGGAATGCACGTTACTCAGAACACTTCGGAGCACTTCGTGGTGGTGCTCAGCCAGTAAGAGTGGGCGATAAGTTTGTAAACCTTGTTCATTCAAGCTTTAACATGCCGGAAGGCCGTGAGTATGTGGGGGCTGTTTATGAATTCTCAGCTCAGTACCCATTCAAGCCAGTAAGAGAACTTCCTGTTCCAGTTGATTTTGGTCTTCCTAAAACTCCAGCTGGTGAGGCTGATTCTGAAAACAAGCTAAACCCAACAACATCAAAGGTTGTTTATCCAACCGGGCTTGTTATCAATGGCGATGATGTTGCTATTTCTGCTGGCCTAAATGACAGCGACATGACTTTGGTTAGAGGAACACTAAAAGATCTAACCTCAGGCATGATTGCGGCAAAGACATCTGAAATAACAGACATTGACCGATCAGGCAAGACTTCAATCGCACCTCTTAGTGTTGCAAGTATTTCTCCGAAGATTCCTGTCTTCTGGTGGTACGCAAAAGGCAACCTAGTTAACTCCGCTATTTCACCTGAAGTATTTAAGTTCGGTAACTTTGGTGACGATGCCTCTCCACTTCTAGTTTCACTACTAAGTGGACTTGAATCACGCAGAGTGTTGAAAGGCGAAAGAAAACTTCTCGCAATCGGATCTATCCTTCACAGAGCAAAAGACGGAGACATTGTTTGGGGTTCAGGACTAAAGTCCGAAGAAGCTCTAGATGAGCACCCTGGCGGCAACATTCTTGTGACTGCAGTCAGAGGCCCAAAGACAGTAAAGGTACTTGAGCGCGCAGGCTGGGACACTTCAAACATCAAAGCAATGTTTGACCCAGGTGTGCTTCTCAAGCACATCTATGCTGACCGTCTAGCTAAATATGATGTTGAGAAAAACAAGCGTCTAGGAAAAATCAGAATTGTCCCACACTTCAAGGATGAACTTGTTTTCAAGCGTCAGCGTCCTGATTTGTTGAAGCATTTTATTTCACCCGATGGCGATCCGGTGAGGATTCTAGAGTCCATGCTTGGTGCGGAACTAGTTATCTCTTCCTCACTGCATGGAATCATCTTCGCGGAGAGCTTGGGTATCCCAGCAATCTGGATCACTTCCCCTGGTGGTGAAGCACAATTCAAATACCTTGATTACTACGAGGGAACATCTAGATTTGGTATTGAGCCAATAGCCACTATCGACGATGCTCTAAACGCTCAACCTCCAGTTCTTCCAACATTTGACTTTGAGAAGCTAATGGCAACTTTCCCTAAAGAAGAAATTGCCAAGCTCACTCATAAGCGCATGCCAAAAGCTACCGAAGAGATGGTTGGTAGCGAAGCCCGTCAGTCTTATAGAGAAGACTTTGAGCATTCAACTAGCAAGAATGTAGTTGTTCGTAATGGCAGCCTGTGGGTCACTGGAACCAAGGGAACAGTTGCGTTAGCACCTCTGGAGATTGAAGGTGAATACGCCGATATAAAGGTGACTTTGTTCCCTGCGATCGTTCTAAAGTCCAAGAAGGGCTTCACCGTAACTGTTTCTGTAGCAGGCGGACCTAGTACCTCTGTCACTTGGAAGAATGGCTCACGAGTCCCTAAGCAAGTGCAACTGCCAGTGTCAAGAGAAGCATGGAACAAGGGAGTTGTGATTTCAGTCAAGGCCAGCTCTG
>CALFOB010000113.1 GCA_937919125.1 uncultured Micrococcales bacterium
CGTGGCCGCACTCCGTATGGAGCGCCTCAGTTGCATGTTCCCATTGCGCTGAACGTGAATGAAAACACTCACGAAATTTCTGAAGACATCCTTGTTGACATCATTCAGAGGATTGCCGTTTCTCTTAGAGATATAAACAGGTATCCCAACCGCGAGTTCACTGCCCTTAGAGAATCTCTCGCAGCATATGTTGGGCACGGCATGACAGCTCAAAACATCTGGGCTGCTAACGGTTCGAATGAAATCTTGCAGCAGCTCTTCATGTCATTTGGTGGGCCAGGACGCAAGGCTCTGAGTTTTAGCCCTACTTACAGCATGTATTCACTAATTGCTCAGTCAACTGACACCCAATACATTGAGGTACCGCGTCTTGAAAGATACGAGATTGATGCAGATCTTGTTAATCGCGCAATAGCTGAACACAAACCTGACATCGTCATGATTTGCTCGCCAAACAATCCAACTGGGACACCGGTTGACCTATCCGTGATTGAAGCTGCTTACGCTGCTACTGAAGGAATTGTTGTCGTGGATGAGGCTTACTCAGAATTTTCATTGAATGAGAACAGCGCTTTGTCTCTTCTCGAGGGGAGACCCCGACTTGTTGTCAGTAAAACAATGTCTAAGGCATTTGCTTTTGCAGGTGCACGCCTTGGATATCTAGCTGCGGATGCAGCTATCTGCGATGCAATGCGACTAGTGAGATTGCCATATCATTTGAGTGCTTTGACTCAGGCGGCAGCGGAAGGAGCTTTGAGTCACAGCAGTCAAATGCTCGCAACAGTTGCTGACATTAGAGACCAAAGAGATCGCCTATACGTTGCATTGCAGGATCTTGGTCTTGACCCATACAGAAGCGATGCCAACTTTGTTTTGGTAGGTGGAATTCCTAATCCAAAAAAGACTTGGCAAGACTTACTCGACCGAGGAATTCTGGTTAGAGATATTGGCATCCCAAACACCCTCAGAATTACCGCCGGAACAGCAACTGAAACCACAGCGGTTATTGGAGCACTTACTGAACTTCTAGGTGCCAAGTAGAATTAGGGCAATTGCCATTGAAGTCAAGTAGTTCACCATTACACAATTTTGAAAGGCAATCATAATGAACAGAGTTGCATCAATCGAAAGAAAGACTAGCGAGTCTTCAGTCAAGCTAAGCCTTGATCTAGATGGAACTGGCAAGTCAAACATTTCCACAACTGTCCCTTTCTTTGATCACCTGCTTACTGCTTTCTCAAAGCACTCAATGATTGATCTAAACGTTGAGTCAAGCGGCGACACTGATATTGATATTCACCACACAGTCGAAGACACCGCAATTGTTTTAGGGCAAGCAATCAAGCAGGCTCTTGGAGATAAGAATTCAATTTCAAGATTTGGTGACGCAACAGTTCCACTAGACGAAGCTTTGGTTAGAGCAGTGGTTGATCTTTCAGGTAGACCGTTCCTATCTCACACAGGTGAACCAGCAGGATTTGAAATGCACTTGATTGGCGGACACTTCACCGGTTCCATGGTGCGTCACGTCTTCGAAGCAATCTGTCTGAATGCTGACATGACTGTTCACATCAATGTCTTGGATGGTAGAGACCCACACCACGTTGCTGAGACTGAGTTCAAGGCATTCGCGAGAGCATTGCGTAAAGCTGTTGAAAAAGATCCAAGGGCTGTTGGTATTCCTTCAACTAAGGGAACTTTGTGATCAGTCCCAAAATCGTTGTTCTAGATTTCGGTAGCGGTAACATCCACTCAGTAGTTAGTGCTTTTGAAAAAGTAGCAGCAATTGTTGAAGTCACCGCTGACAGAGCAAAAGCTCTATCAGCAGACGGGCTTGTAATACCTGGAGTTGGAGCATTCGCTACCGTTATGGAACAACTCAACTCTGTGGGTGCTCCAAGCATTGTTGATCAGAGATTATCTGCAGGCAAAGCAGTCTTTGGCATTTGTGTTGGACTTCAAGTGATGTTTGAAACTGGAACAGAGCACGGTGTTGAAACAGAAGGTTTAGGCCAGTGGCCAGGGTCCATCACAAAACTTGATGCACCAACACTTCCTCACATCGGTTGGAATGATGTTGTCGTTCCTAATGACTCAAAACTTTTTGAAGGAATATCTGAAGAGCAGTTTTATTTTGTGCATTCCTATGGTGCTGCAACCTTCGCGTTAGAAGAAGAAACAGCTTTTGAAAAACCAACTGTCTCTTGGGCAGAGTATGGTTCTCGATTTGTTGCAGCAGTAGAAAATGGTCCACTGTCCGCAACCCAATTTCATCCAGAGAAGTCTGGCAAAGCAGGCCTTACTCTTTTGAGTAACTGGCTAAAGAATCTATAAAGGAAAACATTTTGAGTGATCGACTAATACTTCTACCTGCTGTTGATGTTGCGGATGGAAAAGCAGTAAGGCTAAGTCAAGGCGTTGCTGGCAGTGAAACAGATTATGGTTCACCGATTGAAGCCGCTCAAGTGTTCATTGATGCAGGAGCTGAGTGGATTCACCTTGTCGATCTTGATGCTGCTTTCTCTCGAGGTGAGAATCGTGCAATCATTCGTGAAGTTGTTGCGAACAGTAAAGACGTGAAGATTGAACTCAGCGGTGGAATCAGAGACACTGCTTCTTTGGAAGCTGCTTTAGCAGCAGGCGCAGAGAGAGTGAATCTTGGAACCGCAGCGCTAGAGAATCCAGATTGGACAGCTGAAGTAATTGCGAAGTACGGCGACAAGATTGCTGTTGGTTTGGACGTTAGAGGAACAACTCTTGCAGCTCGTGGTTGGACTGAAGACGGTGGAGATTTGTTTGAGGTTCTAGAACGTTTAGAGCAGGCAGGCTGCCCTCGATACGTAGTCACCGATGTCACTAAAGATGGAATGTTGCTGGGTCCAAACATCGACATGTTAAAAGAAGTTATGCAGAGAACTAATAAACCTGTAATAGCATCTGGAGGAATTTCATCACTCAAAGATTTAGAACAGTTGCGTGAACTTGTTCCGTTGGGTCTTGAAGGAGCAATTCTAGGTAAGTCACTTT
>CALFOB010000114.1 GCA_937919125.1 uncultured Micrococcales bacterium
TTGTGAACCCTGAACTAGTTATTACCTTGAAGAAGCACTTCCAGATTGAGCTAGATGTGCAGAAACTAAACAGAGTATATAAAGAAGCCACGGATCTAGTTCCAATCACCTTGCTTAGCTTCTTAGCGGATGTAACCAAGGATGTTCCAGAACTTGAGATTCAAAGAACCTTAGTTCTAACAAACGCTGTGACCGCTCCAACCATGATGCTCAAAGAGCTACCTGCATCACCTAACAGCTTTGTCTCCAAGATTGCCAAAGGCGAACCAATTGAACAAGAGGCTGAAGCTCTTCAAGATGTTCTTCTTGCAGCCGATGCCGATTCAAATCAGATAAACATCATCAAGAGAGCTGTAGCGGGGGAGTCATTCGCTGTTGAAGCTTTGCCTGGAACTGGCTATACCCAAACAGTTGCCAACATCTTGGCTGCTTTCTCCGCTGTTGGAAAGAGAGCACTTGTTATTGCTCCAAGAAGACAGACCATTAATGAACTTTCTTCAAGACTTACTCAAGCAGGACTCAGTGGTTTAGTAGTTCGTTCTTACTCTGCTTGGCTAGATGTTGTTACTGCTCTCTCTCGTTATGAGAAATCAACACCAGCACACCTCTCTGAAGCTAATGAGGCTAGAAACCTAGCTGCTGAAAAACTAGCCGAATACCAAGACTCTCTGGCTCAGAAGCACCCTGTGCTAGGAATCAGCATCTCTGATGCATTTGCAAAGCTTGCTGATCTAAGTGCTCTTCCTAAACCACCTAAGACAACTGCTCGTATTGCTGGTTCTGCTTTGTTTGAAACTAGAAACAGAACCGCTGCTCTTGCACTTTTACAGGAAGCCGTTGAACTTGGCGAATTCGAAGAATCAATCCAATCAAGTCCTTGGGCTAACTCACGATTCGAAGATCCAAATGAAGTTCCTAGAGTTCTTTCTCTAGCGAGCAGATTAGCTGATGAAGTATTACCTTCATTCGGACAACGTCTGGATGATATTTCCAAGCAGGTACATTTCCCTGATGCAGTGAACGTAGCTCAATGGGGCGAGTATCTGCGACTACTTATTAGTATTCGTGGAACTCTAGACAGGTTCAGACCAGAGGTTTTTGATAGACCGCTGACTGATTTGATTACTGCTACAAGTCCTCGACGTGAAAAGCACGGTATGTCTGGAAAGACAAGACGAGCTTTAAGTAAGCACGCCAAAGAATATATTCGAGTTGGAGTTTCAGTATCTGATCTGCACGTGGCACTTCTACAAATCGAAGAGCAAGGTAATCAGTGGAAAGAGCTTTGCACTGAACCGGTTTCACCGAATGTTCCTCTAGGTCTAGATGATGCTCAAGTTATTTACCAATCACTAGTTGCTGATCTCATCAAGCTAGATTCACACCTAGATCAGGACTCAGACCGCCTAAACCTTATTGAATTACCTATCAGTGAACTCAGTGCAACCCTTAGATCTCTTGCTACCGATACTGCTCCACTAGATAACCTTGCGGCTAAGAATGATCTGCGTAAGAGAGTCCAGGATGCAGGACTAGCCTCCCTAGTCAGGTCTCTTGCCGTAAATGGTGCTCGAAACGAATCTCTAATCGCTGAATTTGATCAGTGCTGGTGGCTATCTGCTCTTGAATACCTTCTGGTTGGAGATAACGCATTCACCTCCTACACACCAGAACTACTAGCTGATCTAGAAACTAAGTTCGTGATGGCAGATCAACGCCTACTGGTTGAATCTCGTAAAGAGGTTTCTTTTAGAACTGCCAGCAGATGGAATAGAGCGGTTGAAGAACTACCTCAAGAAGTTGAGGCAATTAGAGCCTTGCTGAAAGAGAGAGTCTCTTCACTACCTCTAATGACAGCAAGTGCTAGAAGACTATGGCCAAGCCTTGCCTCTCACGTTGCTTCAAGCCCTTATGAATTGCCTGTTGAACTACTTCAAGAGAAGGTCTTTGACGCTGTAATCATCATGGATGCCTCTGGCACAACTATTGCTGAAAACCTTTCAGGTCTCATGAGAGCGAAACAAGTATTAGCTTTTGGTGACCCAATGATTGCTGAACCTAATGGTTTTGAAGTTGAATGGCAGGCATCTCTGAAAGCTAAGGCACCTGAAGCACCAAGTGCCTTTGATGTTGTCAGTTCAATCTTTGGTAGGGAAGAACTCAAGCGTTCTTACCGACAGAAGGGTCAACTCTTCAGCCAGCTAATCAACAAAGAGTTCTACCAGGGCAGATTAGAAGTAGAACCTACCGCTAACGAGTTTGATGGTAAGTCAGCGCTTGATCTAGTTATCGTCAATGGTGAGAACAGAACTCTAGGTAATAAGAGTGCTAGCACTGAATCTCCACTTGCTGAGGTTGAGAAGGTAATTGAACTGATCTTGGACCACGTCAGACATTCACCCGATGAATCACTGCTTGTAGTTAGTGCTAGTGGAGTTCACGTTGAGAACCTAGACATTGCTCTGCAGGAAGCTATCGAGAACCATCCAGATTTGATGGAGTTCTTTGAAAAGCACGGTCGTGAGAAGTTTGAAATTGCAACCCTGGCTGATCTAAACCACAGACTGGCTGATCGCATCATATTCTCTATTGGCTTTGGTAGAACTGCCCAAGGGAAGCTTCTTTCACACTTCGGATTACTAAACGAACCTGAAGCTAGAAGAT
>CALFOB010000115.1 GCA_937919125.1 uncultured Micrococcales bacterium
CTAACGAGGGTGCATTCCACCGTGGACATTATTGCTGTTAGTGAAGTGGAACAATTCATAGGCATCTTTGGAGGTATTGCAGGATACAGCTACAGCCGTATTGAAGACTCAAGTTGGAATGGATCAATCAATATAACTGGTGGCGGTAATGTCAGCGGAGTTGGCGGAATCGTTGGTTCTGGCGATTGCATGGTGTTAATGAATTCTTCAAGCGTTGGTTCAATAACAATCACTTCTTTCGGAGATACCGTCGGAGGTGCCGCCGGCTTCATTTGTGGAAATGTCTTCGACAGCACAGCAGACGTAGAGATAAATGCTCCTAATGTAAGTACGTCAGGAGGATTTGCAGGGCAATCCGGAGCGAATCTCACACGAGTCTCAGCACTCGGTGACGTGAGAGGCGACTACGAAGTAGGTGGTCTAGTTGGAGTTCAAAACCGAGGAGTTGCAAACAGCTATGCACGAGGAAACGTAATAGCTAACGAAACAGCCGGTTCATTACTGGGAGTATTAGATGCAGAGGCAGAGGTCATTTCTGTTTATGCGACAGGTTCTGTAACCTCAGCTGTCTCCAGAGGACTCTTTGGCAGATTAGATTTCATCGAAAGTATGGAAGGAGCTCACTGGGTTGTCGCTGATTCGACTATTGCTCAGCCAGAGACTCTAAACGATGGTGAAGTTCCCTTCACAGCAGAGGAATCTAAGTCATTCGCCTACTATCTAAATGATGAGTGGGTCATAGAAGAGGGTTGGACAGGTTCATCCATCTGGTCAATCTGTTCAAGTGTCAATGATGGATACCCATTCCTTGGTTTGAGTTTGACGGCCGACCCTTGTGTTCAAACTCAGACTCTAAAACCAATTCCTACAATCGCGGGCTCTGGTGTTGAAGGATCTGCTTTGACTGGAGTACCTGGTACTTGGGATGCTGGAGTAACACTTGCTTATGCGTGGTTAGTAGATGGACAGGTTGTTGCTGGATCAATCACAACTACCTACACACCTCAAGTAGCTGATGTAACTAAGACTTTGACATTCAGAGTTACCAGCACAAGATCTGGATACGTAAGTGTGGTCAACACAAGTGTTGGCATAGTCGTTACGGCTAAACCAGTTACTCCCGTTGATCCTCCAGTTGAACCGCCAATCAAGCCGGGTGTAAAACCAGTGAAGTTGGAAGTTGTCGTGGGCGGTTTCGCTGGCAATGCTTGGTGGATACCGAAAGGCTTTGTGTCTTCTATCAAAAAATCAGTAAAGGCACACAGCAAAGCAACTAACGTTATCTGCACAGGAATTGTTGCACCAGGTGGAGATAAGGCTTGGTTGAAGAAACTTGGTTTGAAGAGAGCTGAATTGGCTTGTGCATTCGTGAAAGCGAATAACAAGAAATTGAAGGTGACTCTTGCTTGGAAGGTTGCTAAGAAGGGCGAAAAGGTTCAGCGTGGAGCTGCACTGAAGTTCAACAAGTAACGAAAAGTTAGTCATAGAGCTGTTCTGTAGAATTTTGGCATGCCCAAAAGTGCGGAGAACCAGATCTTTGCTGGAGACCTTTCAACTAACTCACTAGTCGGTAGTGGTAACTTTTTGGAACTTTCAGAACTTAGAAAAGATCTGAAAGCTCTCGCAACGAAAGAGCGCCAGATGGGTTCAGCTAAATACTTTAAGACTGGTCCAGGTGAATATGGAGAAGGTGACACCTTTATCGGTGTCACAGTTCCTGACACCAGAAAGATAGCCAAGCAATACAAAGATCTCCACATGGAGCAGATTGACGAGCTTGCTCATTCAAAGATTCATGAGGAGAGACTATGCGCTCTGCTAATACTCAACCATCGCTATAGCAAAGCTAAGAGCAATGAAGAGCGGATTGAACTATTTGAGTTTTGGCTAGCGCTACTTAGAGAGAACCTCATCAACAACTGGGATTTGATTGATACCAGTGCGCCAGTAATGGGTGAGATTCTAAGTAGACATGTTGGATATGGGGCAGAGTTTCTTCATGGGATGGCCGCATCAGATCATCTATGGACTAGAAGAGCGGCAATCATGCTCACCTTCGCTTTGATACGTATCGGAAAGTTTGGTCCTACCAAAGCGATTGCTTTGGATCTAATCAATGACAAGCATGACCTTATTCATAAAGCCTCAGGCTGGATGCTTAGAGAGATGGGCAACAGAGACAAGGCAGAGCTTAGATCTTTCTTAGACAAACACAAAACCAAGATGCCTCGAACAATGTTGCGATACGCAATTAAGAAACTAGATCCTCAAGAGCGAAAAGATTATTTAGCTAGCTGATCTCAACAACAACTGGAACGTGATCCGAAGGGCCTTCGCCTTTTCTTTCGTCTCTGACTATTTCTGCTGATTGCACTCTCTCGGCAAATGCATCGTTACCTAGGATGAAGTCAATTCTCATTCCTTCATCTTTAGGAAATCTAAGTTGTTGGTAATCCCAATAGGTATAGCCATCAGGAATAAGTGGTCGAACAACATCTTGCATACCTATTTGTTCAAATACATTGAATGCATCACGTTCTGCTTCTGATACGTGAGTGGAACCAATGAATGCGTTCATGTCCCAAACATCCTTATCTAGTGGAGCAATGTTGAAATCTCCCATTAGAGCAAGAGCTTGATCTGGTTCATGCTCTAACCACTCTGCTGTGACAGACGCGAGGCGATCAAGCCATTCAAGTTTGTATGTGTAGTGAGGGTCATCAAGAGTTCTTCCGTTAGGAACATAGAGAGACCAGAGCCTCACATCGCCGAAGGTTGCACCTATTGCTCTTGCTTCTTGGGCTGTTTCAGGACCGAAGCCTGGCATTCCAGGGAAACCAATCTCAACATCTTCTGCCAGTATCTTGCTAGCAAATGCGACACCATTCCATTGGTTCAAACCATGAAGAACCACGTGATATCCAGCGTCAGTAAAGGCCTGCATAGGGAACTGCTCTGGTTTGCACTTGATCTCCTGCATCGCAAGAACATCGATATCAGCTCTCTGCATCCAGTCGATTACTCTGCCGACACGGGTTCTAATTGAGTTCACGTTATGAGTTGCTATGCGCATTGTTTAAACTTAAGACATGACTGATACTTCTACCGCCAAGCACCGCCTGATTGAACTAATTAAAGAGTTAGCTGTTGTGCATGGCAGAGTAACTCTCTCTAGCGGTATTGAAGCTGATTACTATGTTGATCTTCGAAGAGCAACTCTTCACCATGAAGCAGCTCCACTTATCGGTCAGGTAATGCTAGACATGCTGGATGCAAATGGAGTTACTGACTTTGTTGCTATCGGTGGTCTAACAATGGGTGCTGATCCAGTAGCAACTGCAGTTATGCACCAGGCTGCAAGTAGAGGTAGAAGTATTGATGCTTTTGTAGTTCGTAAGCAAGCTAAAGCACACGGCATGGGTAGACAGGTTGAAGGACCTGATGTTAAGGGTAAGAAAGTTGTGGTTGTTGAAGACACTTCAACAACTGGTGGTTCTCCTCTTACTGCAGCAAAAGCTTTAGAAGAAGCAGGAGCAATTGTTGTTGCTGTTGCAACTGTTGTTGATAGAGACACTGGCGCACAAAAAGTAATCGAGGATGCAGGCTATAAATACTTCACAGCCGTCACCCTCGATGACTTACAACTTCGCTAATTATTTCTTGATTAGCTGACCTTTACCCTTGTGGGTTTCGTACTTAATCCAGTCAACCTTTAGTTCTGCTTTTTCAATAGTTTCATCAAGCGCACCACCATCGAAGTTACCCCCGGTAGCTAAGTTCAAGATTAGATAGAACTCTGCGTTGAAAACCCAATCCCTAGGAGCGATAGTGCTCTTTCTTTCGCCTCCAACATAAATGTCGTCAACATAGAACTTGATTGAGTTTGGCCACCAGTCAACACGGTAGGTGTGGAAACCTTCGGTAAGTGGAGTGTTACCAGAGAAGTAGTAGTTGCTTAGAGCGCTTCCGCCTGAGTAGTCAGGACCGTGCAAGCTTGAGACAGAGTGGTAAGGAGCAGATCCTCTTGTTTCAACAATGTCAATCTCGCCACATGAAGGCCAGCCATTGCAAGAAGAACGTGGCACACCAAGCATCCAGAATGCAGGCCACATGCCAACACCTTCAGGAACTTGAATACGAGCAGAGATTCTTCCGTACTTGAAGCCAAGCTTTCCTCTAGTCACAACCTTTGCACTTGAGTAAAGGCAGTCTAGGTATAGGAAACAGCGGTACTGGTCATTTGGGTTGAGTTCGTCAAGCTTTCTAGCGGTAATAACTAGATGACCCTGGCCATTAGTAGACAGGTTGGCTGCTTTATCGGTGTAATACTGCTTCTCGTTGTTACCCCAGCCGTAACCATCGGTTAGGTCGTAGTCCCACACCTTTGCGTCGGGTCTAGCCACCTTTTTGTCGTTGAATTCTTGGCTCCAGAGCAACTTGTAGGTAGTTGCGGCCTGAGCGGGCGCTTGAACCCCAGCGCCAAGCATTGCAAAGGCGCTTGCGGTAGCCACCGAGGCAG
>CALFOB010000116.1 GCA_937919125.1 uncultured Micrococcales bacterium
ACCTCCGACCTCTTCATTATCAGTGAAGCGCTCTAACCACCTGAGCTATAGGCCCATAGAACGAAGTTAACCCTACCCGATTTGAGTGTTTGTCTCAAACTGAGGTTTAGTTATTTGTGAAACCCACTGAAACTCCGCCTGTAATACGAGCTACGATGTTGAAAATCGCCGCCCAGACTCCAGCCAGGATGGTTCCTACAAAGATAACGAACAGTGCCATGCTTAGGGCAATTGCCAGTACTGGAGGCAAGGTAACATCTAGTCCAATGTCTTTTAGCAAGGCCGTAGCACCAAGGGTGCTAAGAACGAAGTAAACCAGGGTAACGGCGATAACTAGACCAATGCCGATGGCAATGTTGATTACGAACCCAAAGCGCACTGCTGACCAGAAGCTGATCTTCACTAGCTTTAGGTTTACCGGCTTCACAGTCGATTCGCTGCGTCTGACGTTGCGTGAAAAGATACTCATTTACTCTCCGCTCTCTTCTGGGACAACTACAACACTAGAGGTGTCTGTCTCAGAACTGTCTAGATTTCTTTCGCTGTTCTTTGCTAATCCTAGGACTGAATCGTCTTCATCGAAACGGGCAAATACAACACCCATGGTGTCTCTACCTCTGGCAGGGACCTCACTTACGGCTGATCTGACGACTTTACCGCTAGAAAGCACGATTAGTACCTCATCGTCTTCTTCAACGATGAGTGCTCCAACGATGTCTCCACGGCGGTCTTCTAGCTTGGCAACCTTGATACCGATACCACCTCTGTTTTGTAGGCGGTACTGGTCAACAGAGGTTCTCTTAGCGAATCCACCTTCAGTGACAACAAAGACATAGCCACGGTCGGTAATAACGTCAGCTGACAACAGGTGGTCTCCCTTACGGAAGTGCATACCGATGTTTCCACTGGTGTCTCTACCCATTGGACGAAGTGATTCATCGCTTGCTGAGAATCTAATTGACATTCCCTTGCTTGAGACAAGCAAAAGATCATCGCTCTGGTTTACCAACATAGCTGAGACAACTTCATCGTCTTCACGTAGTTTGATAGCGATCAAACCACCTGAACGAGCTGTGTCATATGCCTCAAGTGAAGTCTTCTTAACTAGACCTGACTTAGTTGCAATAACCAAGAACTCTGCTTGCTGGTAATCGCGAATATCTAGAACCTGTGCGATCTTCTCATCAGGCTGCAGAGCTAGAAGGTTAGCTGCGTGCTGACCCTTTGCATCTCTTCCTGCTTCTTGAACTTCGTAAGCCTTGGTGCGATATACGCGTCCCTTGTTAGTGAAGAAGAGTAGGTAGTGATGAGTTGTTGTCACAAAGAAGTGTTCGACCACATCGTCTGCTCGAAGGCTTGCACCCTTAACACCCTTACCTCCACGATGTTGTGAACGGTAGTTGTCGCTCTTAGTGCGCTTGATGTATCCACCGCGAGTGATGGTGATAACCATTTCCTCTTCTGGAATTAGATCAAGATCTGTAACACCATCTTCACCGGGAAGAATCTGTGTTCTTCTGTCATCACCGTGACGCTTAACAACTTCTTCAAGTTCTTCGCTAACGATAGTTCTCTGGCGCTCTGGGTCAGCAATGATTGCCTTGTATTCAACAATCAATGCTTCTAGTTCTGCAGCTTCATCAATAATCTTTTGTCGTTCAAGGGCAGCAAGTTGACGCAACTGCATGTTCAAGATTGCTCTTGCCTGTAGTTCATCAATTGAAAGAAGCTTGATCAAACCATCGCGAGCATCTTCTGCTGTTGCGCTAGCTCTAATAAGTTTGATGACTTCATCAAGAGCATCAAGAGCTTTTAGGTAACCACGAAGAATGTGTGCACGCTCTTCAGCTTTTCTTAGACGGAAAGTAGTTCTTCTTACGATCACTTCAATCTGGTGGGCAATCCAGTTCGTAATGAAACCATCAAGGCTTAGTGTTCTAGGAACACCATCAACTAGGGCCAACATGTTTGCGCTGAAGTTTTCCTGAAGAGGAGTGAACTTGTAGAGGTTGTTTAGAACAACCTGAGCAACTGCATCCTTCTTCAAAACAATTACGAGTCGCTGACCAGTTCTACCTGATGTCTCATCGCGGATATCTGCGATACCTGTTAGACGCTGCTCCTTAACAAGTTCAGCAATCTTTAGAGCTAGGTTGTCTGGGTTAACTTGGTAAGGAAGTTCAGTAACAACTAAGCAAGTTCTACCCTGAAGCTCTTCAACATTTACGATTGCTCGCATTGTGATTGAACCACGACCAGTTCTGTAGGCATCCTTGATTCCTTGAGATCCAAGAATGGTTGCAGCGGTAGGGAAGTCTGGTCCCTTGATGCGCTGCATTAGAGCTGTTAGAAGTTCTTCTTGTGAAGCACCTGGGTTAGCAAGTGCCCACTGTGCACCTTCTGCAACTTCACGAAGGTTGTGAGGTGGAATGTTGGTTGCCATCGCAACAGCGATACCAATTGATCCATTGATTAGAAGGTTTGGAATACGGCTAGGAAGAACTGTTGGTTCCTGAGTTCTACCGTCGTAGTTGTCTTGGAAATTAACAGTCTCTTCATCAATGTCACGAACCATCTCAAGAGCCAGAGGAGCCATGCGACACTCTGTGTATCGAGGGGCAGCAGCACCATCGTTACCAGGAGAACCGAAGTTACCTTGACCGTTTACCAGTGGGTAACGAAGGTTCCATTCCTGAACCAGGCGGACCAGGGTGTCATAGATAGCGCCGTCTCCGTGAGGGTGGTACTGACCCATTACATCTCCGACAACACGGGAGCACTTGGAGAACTGCTTGTCTGGCCGGTAGCCACCGTCATACATTGCATAGATCACACGGCGGTGAACAGGCTTTAGTCCGTCTCTAACATCTGGAAGGGCACGGCCTACGATAACGCTCATTGCATAGTCAAGGTACGACCTTTGCATTTCAACGTTGAGGTCAATTTGTTCGACTCTGTCGACGGTAGGTTCAATATTTTCAGTCATAATGTTTTCTTCTCGCTCTAGATATCTAGGAAACGAACATCCTTTGCGTTTTGTTGGATGAATGTTCTTCGAAGCTCAACGTCATCTCCCATTAGTGTTGAGAAAATTTCATCTGCTCTCACAGCGTCATCAAGTGTGACCTGAAGAAGAGTTCTACGTGCTGGATCCATTGTGGTTGCCCATAGCTCGTCGTAGTCCATCTCTCCAAGACCCTTGTATCTCTGGATTGAGTTCTCTTTTGGAATTCTCTTTCCTGATGCTTGACCGCTTGCAAGTTTTTCATCGCGCTCAGCATCTGAGTAAACATATTCATGTTCAGCGTTTGACCACTTGATTCGATACAACGGCGGCTGAGCTAGGTAAACATATCCATGTTCAATTAGAGGTCTCATGAATCTGTAGAGAAGAGTTAGAAGAAGAGTTCTAATGTGTTGACCATCAACATCCGCATCGGCCATCAAAACACACTTGTGATAACGAATCTTAGAAACATCAAACTCTTCACCGATTCCAGTTCCGAATGCAGTGATTAGTGCTTGCACTTCGCTGTTACCCAAAGCTCTATCTAGTCTTGCTTTTTCTACGTTCAAAACTTTTCCACGCAGTGGCAAGATCGCTTGGGTTTCTGGATCTCTTCCGCGCATTGCAGAACCTCCCGCTGAGTCACCCTCAACGATGTAGATTTCGCTTAGGCGAGGATCTCTTGAAGAACAGTCACGAAGTTTTCCAGGCATGCCCGTTGATTCAAGAAGACCTTTGCGTCGAGTTGCTTCTCTAGCTTTACGTGCAGCTAGTCGAGCACTTGCAGCTTGAATTGCCTTGCGACAAATTTCTTTCGCCATGGTTGGGTTTCTATCAAACCAGTCAGCAAGTTTGTCGTTAGCGATCTTTTGAACAAAAGCTTTAACTTCAGTGTTACCAAGTTTTGTTTTTGTCTGACCCTCGAACTGAGGTTCAACAAGCTTCACAGAAATAACTGCTGTCAAACCTTCACGAACATCGTCACCGGTTAGGTTCTCGTCTTTTTCTTTAAGCAAAGACTTGTCGCGAGCGTATTTGTTTAGAAGAGAAGTTAGAGCAGTTCTGAAACCTTCTTCGTGTGTTCCACCCTCGTGAGTGTTAATTGTGTTTGCGTAAGTGTGAACGCTTTCGTTGTATCCGTTGGTCCACTGCATCGCAACTTCAACGGACATTGACTTCTCAACGTTCTCTGATTCAAAGGCGATGATTTCATCGTGAACTAGATCAACCTTCTTAGCTGAGTTCAAGTACTGAACGTAATCCTTTAGACCGTTCTCATACATGAACTTGTCGCTACGTTCGTTTCTCTCATCGTGAAGAGAAATACTGAGTCCCTTGTTTAGGAAAGCCATCTGCTGGAATCTTGAACGAAGGGTTTCGTAATCGAATTCAACTGTTTCAAAAATCTCTGGGCTTGGTAGGAATTCGATAACTGTTCCAGTGAAGTCAGCTGCTTTCCCCTTAGCTAGAGGTGCAGTTGGAACACCAGCTAGATAGCTCTGGGTCCACATGAAACCGTCACGAGCAACAATTACGTTCAACTGAGTTGAAAGAGCGTTAACAACAGAAGCACCAACACCGTGGAGACCACCTGACACGGCGTAACCGCCGCCACCAAACTTTCCACCAGCGTGCAGAACAGTCAAAACAACTTCAACTGCAGGCTTCTTCTCAACAGGGTGCATATCAACTGGGATACCGCGGCCATCATCGGCCACCTTGATCCAACCAGCTTTAGTGATGACAACGTCAATGTTCTTACAGTGACCGGCTAGGGCCTCGTCAACTGCGTTATCCACGATTTCGTAAACCAGGTGGTGGAGACCTCTTGGGCCAGTAGATCCGAT
Organism: uncultured Micrococcales bacterium; assembly: GCA_937919125.1. GTDB lineage: Bacteria > Actinomycetota > Actinomycetes > Actinomycetales > Microbacteriaceae > Rhodoluna. The sequence goes on from CALFOB010000116.1 coordinate 4,855, forward strand.
GTACATGCCGGGGCGTTTGCGCACCGCCTCTAGACCTTCTAAAACTTGAATATTCGAGGCGTCATAGCCTTTTTGCGAATCGGTCATACGGGGTGCAGCTCCTATTTCATCGAGTCAGGCCCTCACGACTGCACTTTCAATAAAGCGACTTAAATCCGGGGTAACTAACCCTCTAATTCTACCCTTTGAAGGGGTAGAAAATGGGCTGAAAACGGGGTATTGGGGGTACTTTTTAACCTGTGGATAACTCGCTACAAGTCGCGTTTTTACAAGGAATAAGGCTTATCCGAAGGTGTCTCGTGGGCCTCTGCCCTGGACAGTCCTGAAACCCCTCTTAAAACTAGGTGCTTGAGGGCCAACAAAGCGGATTTCTTTCACCTCAAGATCAGGTAAACGCTCTGAAATCTTTGCCAAAATCTCGGAACCCATGAGCCTTAGCTGGGTAGCCCAAGCGGTACTTTTACACCTCACAGTGAGAATTCCCTTAGAAAGGTCCTCAGGGAAGCTGCTTTCAGCCACTCTGTCGCCCACTAGCTCTTTCCAGTTGGCAAATAGCTCCCCCTCAGCAACCTTGGTTTGCCAACCAAAGCTCTGAATTAGCTCATCCATAGTGCTTGCAATTGACTTAGGTGATCTGCCTGCATCAAAAGGTCTAGAACCTTGGCGCTGATTCTTTTCTCGCCTCTTTGTGTCTCGGTCTTTTCTGCCAGTTATGGCAGCCCTCATTCGGTAATAGAACTCAACGTCAACATCTGGTTTATTCTCTTCAGTCATTTGCCACCTCCAAAGAACCTGCCAAGACATTGAAGCGGGTAGCGCTTAGTTCCAGAGGAACATCTTCTGCAACTGCGGCTGTGATTATCACCTGTTCATTATGCGATACCAAAGCAGCAAGTCTTGATCGTCTAGTTGAATCAAGCTCAGCAAAAACATCATCAAGGATCAGAACTGGATCACCTGCTCTTGCTTCTTTGCGAATTAGATCTGCGCTAGCCAGTTTCAAAGAGAGTGCATAGGACCAGGATTCACCGTGACTTATGTAGCCCTTGGCTGGAAGAGTTCCTAGGAGTAAAAGTAGATCATCTCTGTGTGGACCTACCAGAGTGATTCCTCGTTCTAATTCTTTCTTGCGCACCTCTGCAAGTCTTGCTTGGAAAAGAGTCTCTATCTCTGCTCTATCCCCGGTGGTAAGAAACACTTCTGAGTTATCTGCTTCAACATCATTGACTGACAAAGAACTTCTGATCTTTATTGAAGGGTCATTCTTTTCATCAGCGATAGCTGCGTAAGCCGCTTGAAGATAAGGAACAAGTCTTGCTGTGATGTCAAAACGTGCGGAGATGATTTCACTACCGATGCGAACGAGTGATTGATCCCATGAATCAAGGGTGCTGAGTCCAGAGGAACTTGCTGTCATGTTTCTGGCACTTTTTAGCAAAGTGTTTCTTTGTTTCAAAACTCTTTCATAGTCGCTATAGACTCCGGCCATGCGAGGAGTTAACTGAACAATTAGTTCGTCAATGAAAGCACGTCTATTTGATGGGTCTCTTTTTACTATGTCTAGATCTTCTGGAGAAAAGATGACGGCGTTTACATATCCAAGAATGTCTCTAACTCTTGTTGCATCACTCTTGTTTATGCGAGCCCTGTTACTACCTTCTGAGTTAAGTTCTAGCTCTAAAAGATTTTCGCGATCTTCAAAGCGCGCGAGTAATCTAATGATTGCTTTTGATTCACCTTGTTTTATGAGTGGTAAATATCCACTCACACGATGAGAACTTAAAGTTGCAGAGTAGAAGATTGCTTCAGCAAGATTCGTCTTGCCCTGACCGTTTCTTCCAACTAACAGATTTATTCCAGTTGTAAGTGGCAACTCAACTGTTGAATAGTTGCGGAAGTTAGAAAGAGTCAGATGCTTGACGTGCATCTAAAATCTAATCTGCTTTTTTAACCGCGTGACCACCAAATTGATTACGCAGAGCTGCAACAGCTTTCATTGCTGGTGAATCATCTTGACGGCTAGTGAAGCGAGCAAATAGTGAAGCTGTGATTGCTGGCATTGGAACAGCGTTTGCAATTCCTTCTTCAACAGTCCAACGACCTTCACCTGAATCTTCAACATAACCCTTGATCTTTGCAAGAGACGGGTCTTCTTCAAGAGCAAGCACTAGAAGATCTAGAAGCCATGAACGAACTACTGTTCCTCTTTGCCATGCAGCAAAAGTACCGTGAACATCCTTGATGATGTCCTTCTTTTCTAGAAGCTCATAGCCCTCAGCGAAAGCTTGCATCATTGCGTACTCAATACCGTTGTGGACCATCTTTGCGTAGTGACCAGCACCAACATCTCCAACGTGAACAAAACCTTCTGCTCTTTCACCCTCTGGACGAAGTGCATCGAAAATTGGCATTGCCTGTGCAACCAACTTCTCGTCACCACCAACCATTAGACCGTAACCATTTTGTAGACCCCAGACTCCACCAGAAACACCACAGTCAAGATATCCAATACCAGATTCAGCTACCTGAGCGGCGTGACGAATGTCTTCGCTGAAGCGTGAGTTTCCACCTTCAATAATTAGATCGCCTGCGCCCATGTGCTTCTGAAGTTCGTTGATCACATCGTCGGTAGCTTTACCGTGCGGAACCATAACCCAAACAATCTTTGGTTGTATCAAGAAGGGGAGGCCGTTTCCCCTAGCATTGATGACAAGATTATCGACTCTGACGGCAATGAATATATAGTGTTGACGGTTGGTGTTCAAATGAATTTTGTTCCCGGTTGGGCAGTCTGGAAATTACTAGTTGTGGGGGTGTGATGGATAGTTACGCTCAAACAATTTGTGATGCAGTTGTCGCGGTGATTGAAGCGATTCCCAACCCCCCTGCCGAAGTAGTTTATCGCAAGACTGGCATACTTCACCCTAGCGACCCGATGCCGTTTTGTATTGTCAATTACAATGATGACAACGCATTTGCTCTGGAGGCATTTGCAGACAATAACACGGCTACTAATTACGGATCTGTGGTGAAACTGTATGCGGTTGGAATTAGTCTTTACAGAGCTTCCCAAGGTAAGTACCAGACCGAAACCGACGTGTTGCCAAAGTTCTGCCAGGATATTCAGAAAGCATTGAATAAGCCGACTTTAGCCGGTGCTCCAACGGTAACTAACACAGATATTCGGCCATTTACCGTGTTCTCTACCGAAGATTTGAAAAAGAACTATGAAGTTTCTCGAATGATTATTGTATTCCACTCATCCGAGGAGCGTAACTAAATGAATTCTGC
>CALFOB010000117.1 GCA_937919125.1 uncultured Micrococcales bacterium
TTTCCCTACACGACGCTCTTCCGATCTCTGCGGCAAAGAACCTATTTAGCCGCAATCTCCAGAAGTCCAGCCAAACGGCTCACTGCTTTCACTTCAGCCACTGTTTTGAACTGGCTCTCCAACAGACTCTCGCTAAAGACCAGGTAACAAGTTGCTTTAGCTCGGCTGATGGCCACATTCAATCGGTTTCGATCCAATAAGAACTCAAGACCTCTTGGGGCATCCATGCTTGAAGATGCAGCGAAGCTATAAATGACAGCTAAGCCTTCGCGTCCTTGGAACTTGTCTACTGTCCCAACTAGAACTTTTTCAAACCCCGCCTCATCAAGCTTTTGCCGAAGCAAATCAACTTGAGCGTTATAGGCGGCAACCACTAGGACGTTGGCCGGATCTTCATGACCCTTCAGACTCTTGACTAGCTTGATGACAACCTCTGCCTCTTCTTCGCTAGAAGTTGAGTTTCCCTTGTGAGGAACTGGGATGGAGATCAGTCCTTGCTCGTGCCCGTCAATTACGTTCTCTTCTGTTGATGGGTGTGAACGCAATTTACCTTCATAAGCCAACCAGCTAACAGCGTGGTTTACCTCTGGATGCAGTCTTCTAGTTACCTCAACGAAGTAACCCATTGATGGCGGCAAAATTGAGTGATCACCCATGTAGTGACCAAGCGCGGAGTTCTCAACACCGCCAGGGTGAACTGCTGTAACTACCTGAGCCAACTGTTGTGGGTCACCCATTAGAACTAGGTTGCTTGCAATCCCACTCACAGCCATGCAGTCAACGAGAGAGTACTGAGCTGCTTCATCGATGAACAGGTAGTCCAACTTGTATTCACGAACATCTTTATTGCTGAAGAAGAAACTCGTTCCACCAACGATGTATGGTCCGGTGTTGTTCTTCATCCAAGTAACAACTGGCCCATTGCTCTTCTTGCAAACCCAAGGACGCTCTTCGCCTTCTTCTTGTCGCTTGACGATCATCTCTGGGTTCACTCCAGCTTCGATACATGCTTCAAGGAGATTCTCAATGGCTGAGTGAGAGTTTGCGGTAACACCGACTCTCTTACCAGCTTTGAGAAGGCTCACGATAGTTCTGGAAGCGAGGTAGGTCTTACCAGATCCAGGAGGTCCCTGAATTGCAAGCACTGAGTTATCTAGCGCATGAACAGCCTTCATCACGGCAGGAAGATAGTCGTTAGTGTCAGCTGCAGGAAGTTCTGAAATCTCTTTCAGCTTCGGAGGGCGTCTCATGAGTAGATCCATAATTGCAGGCATGTTTGGTGCAGGGTTCAAAGGGGTCTTCCATTGCTCTGCAATTTCGTTTGCTAGCTTTTGTAAAGCTGTCTGCTTAGCAATAGGAGAGTAGTAAGTTGCATCAATAACAGCGTCAGGAATTTGTGAATCAGAACCATTCTTGATTGTTCTAGTGAAGGTGATTGCACTCTCTACTACTTCAGTAATTTTTCCGAAGTCGCGCATCTGCTTGTTGCCTTCGCCTCTATAGCGAATAACAACATCGGCATTCTTCTCAGGCATGTAGAGACACTCTTCAGGCAGATACGCGTTGTAGGTGACTAATACATAAGGGGAGTTGTCTTCTTTTCTGTACTTAGTCTCTCTACCAACTTCTACAACTTCGCTGACTGAGGCTGCAGTGCGTTCACCTTCAAGAGCTTCATCGTCCATCAGCATTCGAATGGCAATGTCAGCCCAGAACATAACTTCTTCACGCTTATAGAAAAGAATTGAGTGGGTTAGAGCCAACCAGATCTGCGCGCGGTAGTCAGCGTCAAGATCTTTGCCCCAATCCCAGTCCGCTACAACATCAAAGAGCTCTTTGGTTTGGGCCTGGAGCTCGGCTAGTTCTCGTTCGCTTTTGCTGGGGGTTCTATCAGCATCCTCCGGCTTTGGTTCGCCAGGCTGAGGCTGACCATACTTAGAGCAGGCTCCTGGCAGAGACTCTAGCCAGCGGTACAGCTCACGCGTAGACCAGACATCTTCTAGGTTGTAGAGGCGAAGTTCCTTATAGACCTGATCCGCTTCCTCTGAAACTTTGGCTCTATCTTCTTCGGAGAGAGTGAGGTCTCTAGAGAGCGAATCGAGCTCACGCCAGCGGTCATATTCGTCGATACTGGCTGAGGCCTTCTGAACGTCAGAAGAACGCACAAAGTTGTAGTGGCGTTCTAGCTTCTTAATCGAGTAGCTCTCTTCACCAATGATCATGGAGTTTCTGACAATGTTGAACATATCAACAAGGCGACCAGTGTTGATTAGCCATGCCACTTCTTGTTCGAAGATTCCATGTCTCATAGCTAAGCGCTTAAGGGCAGTGACTTCATAACTTGCGTAGTGGTAAATGTGTGCGTTCGGATCTTCATGCATGCGCTTGAGAGCCCATTCCATGAAACCTTGGAAAGCAACTTTTTCGCCTGGGCGGTCGTGTGCCCAGAACTCAGTGAAGAGACGGTCTAGTGGTTCCCCTTCGTTCTCTCCGGTTCCCCAGTCATAGTTTCCAAATAGATATTCAAGCCCACCGCGTTCTGTGAAGTAAGGGAAGCCCTCGAAGTCGAAGAACACATCAAGTTCAGACCTAGGTGGCAAGAACTGAATCATCGGATCAGCAAGTAGTTCGTGACAAGGCTCACCCGTCGCAAGAGATTTCACTTGAGCAGCAGCTTGCTTTCGAATCTTGTCGTAAGTCTCGACCGTCATTCGATAAGGTCGCTTGTCGTCAGGAGCGTCTGCAAGCTGACGCATAGTTGTGATGTTCTCAGTTGCAAGTCGAGCAATCTGGTTTTGTGTGATGTTTGCAACCTGGACCAAGTCATCTGTTTCTTTGCGGTCATCTTTACAAAGGTCTGGATACTCACAAATATCACAGTTCTGCTTTGAAGGACAGTGCCATTCCAATACATCAGAGCTGAACTGTTGGAGATCATCTTCGTTCTTTGCTTTTTCTGCAAAGTCGATGAGGTCTGAGATTTTCTTTCTTGCCAAACGCATGGCTGGAACAATCTCGATCTCTTCAAAGCTTTCGGTGGTTCTTGAACCCAAAATTAGTCCGTGTCTCTCACCCTCAGCCTTGACACCTAATGCATCAAGAGCATCAACATACAAACCAACTTGAAGTAGGTAAGCAGGCTTAGCCTGACCTCCATACTTCGCATCCCAAACGGTGTACTTATTTTCTCTAGGGCAACCGATGTGTTCAGGTCTTCTACGTGCAGTTAGCTTGCCATCGACGAACAGCATTTCCCAGTCTTGGTGAACCAAGAAGTCAGGCATACCGCTAAAGATAGTTCTCTCGAAAGTTCTCTTTAGACCACCTTGATAAATCACAGGAATGCCTGACTTCATTAGCTCAATTGTTTGATCCATGTTGCCATCCTTCTCAGGACGACCAACAACATCAGCTCCAACAGAGTCAAGCAGTTCATTGATTAGTGCTGTTTCAAAAATCACACCATACTTCTGAGCCAGTGACTGGTCTTCCCCATTTGCCTTGTCTTCAGCAATCTGATCCAAATATGGCTGCAACTTACCTAGAACATCCTGGATACCCAGGGTCCTTGCAATTGAGAGGGTGGTGCAGTGATCACAAGAAGAAGCTCTCATAAGGTCGCGGGTGTTGAATGACCATAGAGATGAAGGAGTTAGATGCATAGCCTGCCTTAATAGGGTTTGTCTTTATGATGCCAGCAACTAGCGACATCTAGGACTAACAACCATAGAAATAGCCCAAATCTTCCCAAGAGCAGAGAAAGAATTGTCTCCCAGTGGGAAGAATAGAGCCGAGATCGGAAGAGCGTCGTGTAGGGAAAGAGTGTCTTCGCCTGTGTAGATC
>CALFOB010000118.1 GCA_937919125.1 uncultured Micrococcales bacterium
TCTAAACAAAGAAATCTGAATAGTTAGATCATTGAACTCAGTCGGCTGGTGCTTACCGGTTAGCTCTCTTTGACCAGGAGATTCAATCTGGAAGACACCTAAGGTGTTAGTTGTTCTAATGGCTTTGAAAGTATCAGGATCGTCTTTAGGAATCCTGTCTAAATCAAAGTCAATGCCTCTAACTCTCTTTATCTCACTAACCGCATAAGCCATAGTGGACTGCATACGAACACCTAAGACATCTAGCTTTAGTAATCCCATCGGATCCATATCGTCTTTATCGAACTGACTCATAGGTAATCCCATGCCGCTAGGTTCAACAGGTGTTAGTAGGGGGAGAGTTAGATCTCCCAAGATAACTCCGCAAGGATGCATAGAGATGTGTCTTGGGATTCGATCTAACCTTTCAGTCATATCAACCAACAAGTTCATAACCCTGTCTTTTTCAACTTCTTCAGCAAAGGCAGCTAGTTCAGGTTTTACCTTCAGAGCATTACGGAAACTAGATGCACTAAAGCGCCACATGTTAGAAGCAATATCATCAATCTGATCAGGGTCTATCCCTAGTGCTAGAGCACTATCTCTCATAGCTCCACGTCCACGATAGGTGGACTGCATAGAAAGCAAAGTAACTCGCTTAGAGCCATATCTTTTGAAGATAGCTCTATAGATGTCATGCCTTCTAGCTGATTCAACATCTATGTCTATATCAGGTAGAGATGATCTCTCAACAGATAAGAACCTTTCAAACAACAGATTATGTTCAACGGGGTCAACCGAAGAAATGCCTAACAGGTAATTAACCAGCGAGCCCGCACCGCTGCCACGGGCAGCAATGCGAATATTCATGTCTCTAATCATCTGAGCAACATCAGCAACAGTTAGAAAGTAAGTAGCAAAACCTAACTTGTTGATAGTTATCAGCTCTTGATTCAACCTATGTTGAATCTTTGCTAGTTCTTTTCCTTTGAAAGAACCATATCTCCAGTTGACACCTGACTGAACCTTTTGAAACAACACTTCGAAAGGATTACCTTCAATACCAAGTGCTTCTTTCTCAGGAGTCTTAGCTTTACCCCAACCACAATCACTAACCGGCTCTAATCTACAAATATCTGCAAGCAAAGAAGTATCTGTAAGAAGCTTCTTTGCTCTTGCCTTACTGCCTGTTATCTCTAGAGCAACAGATGACATCTGCTTAGCAGATTTCATATATGCCTGAGCATTAGGTTGAGGCTCGAACTTACCTAGCGGTTCTAGAAATCTGGCAGCATCCAGAATGTCAGCAGTAATAGCATCATCAGGTTCTAGGTATCTAACCGAGTTAGTAAGAACAGCAGGAACACCAAGGGCATCTGCTAGTTCAAGCATCCTTGATGCTTGATCAGAGGAATACAACTTACCTGGCTCAGTAAGCAGAGAAACAATCTCAACACCTAGAGTCCCTGGATTAGGAAACAGAGCAGCCCATCTACTCAAAGCCTTAACAGCAGCATTCTTAGATCTACCTAGAGTTGCTTTACCAACATCAGTATCAGCACCCAGCAACACTGTGCAGTGAGAACCAACTAGAGAAGCTAGAAGGTTTCTTTGAATACCAAAAGAAACCTTCTTACCCTTGGCATGAGCTGCACTAACCACAGCACATAAAGAAGCCCAACCTAAACCTTTGTTACCACCATGAGCTAGAACAACCACTCTGCCTAAAGAAGAACCATCTTCATCTAGAACAGGTAGATCAACTCCAACAATGGGGGAGAGGCCTACCTGTAAGCAGGCACCAATGTGTTTAATAGCCCCATAGAGCCCATCCCTATCGGTAAGAGCCAAAGCACTAAACCCTAGATCTCTAGCCACCTCAACCAATAGCTCAGGTCTATTTACCCCATAGTGAGAAGAGAAGCCAGAGGCTACGTGAAGGTGAGTGAAACTCACCCTTCAAACTTTCTAATTAACTTCCAGGAGTTAGCAATGCTGTTGTGAAGTAGTTCAAAGTAAGAACCTGAATCATCTGAGGGAGAGGCCATGAATCGCCACATCTCAACCTCTAGAGCTCCAGAACCTATTCCTCTTTGGGCTCTTTCACCTATCCACCACTGAGTCCTAGCGAACCATCTAACTGGCCTAGAACTAACCTGATAGTCCTTTTCTCTCCATCTAAATAGGGCAGGAACGCCCTCTTGATCCAGTAAAACAGCCACAGCTTCGTCTATACGTCCCATAAATCGTCCTAACAATACTCCCGAACATATGTTCGGATATTAGAGTTTATAGGTTTGGTCTGACATTGCAAGAAAAATGTCACCGCTGCACTCTATGATTGGCCCAAATGGGAAAAATGAAAGGTCGAAATGACAATTACTCCTAAACCAGGTGACGTGGGAACCATTTGCGATGCGAATAACTGCATCACTATTCCTCGATTCCAAAGGCGCTACGCCTGGACGACCAAGAA
>CALFOB010000119.1 GCA_937919125.1 uncultured Micrococcales bacterium
ACACTCTTTCCCTACACGACGCTCTTCCGATCTACCGTTTGAAGCACAAAGTTTTTGTTGGCGATGCACTTATCTCTGAAGTGAAGCAACACTTCGGAACTTCAGCTTTGGATGATTTAGTTGAACTTTCTGAAGTTCAAAACGAAGAAGTCTTAGAGCCTGTCTCCGGGGAGGACGTAGCCCCTCTGGTGGTAGAGCAAACTGGGGAGCTCTTCGGGCAATAGTCCCTCAATAATCTCGACAACGATTACCGCATTTGCTGCCACTTCATGTCTTTCAATAATCTTTCCGATTAGAACAGCATTCACGTTATTGAAAATGGCAAGTCCAGTTTTTTCATGAACGAACCAGTCATTATCTAAAAATCTCTTGGTGTGATCTTGACTCATTTTCTGAGCAAGCTGAAGTGAGGATTCGTTGAGCATCTGGATTGAAACAAACTCAGAAGTTTTCAAAGCAGGCCAACTACTTGCTCCTCGAGCAACGTTGAAGGTTGCTAGTGCTGGATTTGAACCCAGTGATGTCACAGAAGTTGCTGTGAAGCCAACAGGAGCTCCATTGGCATCACTAAGTGTGATTACGCAAACTCCTGAGGCGTGGCGTCTAAAGGCTTGCTTTAGGGCTTCCGTGCTGTCTTGGATGTTTTCCATTGCCTTGCTTTCTTGTCTGAGTTCAAGGTTAACCTAGCCGAGGGCAAGTTGATTCAATACGCAAATACTTGTCCTAAAATAGAGCAACTAACAGGAAGTTTTCGCGATGAGTGGTTTGGTCAGATTTCTAGATCTCAGCAACAGCGAAATTTCTGCTGAGCAGGTTCTCAAAGACCTTCCAAGAGCCGCCCTAGACCTTGATTCTGCAATTGAGATCATTCGCCCGCTAGTTGAAAAGATTCGTTCAGGGGGAGCACAGGCGATTGAAGACATCGCCAAGCAAATCGATGGTATAGACATCAACCCAATTCGAGTCTCTGAAGAAGAACTAAAGACTGCACTTTCCGAACTTGATCCTCAGCTCAAGGAATCTCTTGAAGTGGCAATCGAGCGAGTCAGAGCAGTATCTCTCCAATCAATTCCTAAAGACTTTTCAACTGAATTAGCTCCAGGAGCCACTGTTTCTCAGAGACATCAACCAATTGACTCCGTGGGGCTTTATGTGCCTGGAGGAAAAGCAGTTTATCCATCGAGTGTGGTCATGAACGTAGTCCCTGCTATCGCCGCTGGAGTGAAGAAGATTGCGATTGCAACACCTGGGCAAGCTGCATTTGGTGGCAGACCCCACCCAACTGTTCTGGCTACCGCAGAACTACTAGGAATTCGTGACGTTTACACAATCGGTGGTCCTGCAGCGGTTATTGCCTTTGCCTACGGGGTTCCAGAGCTTGGGCTAGAACCAGTAGATCTCGTCACTGGACCAGGAAATGTCTATGTGGCTGCGGCTAAGAGGATGCTACGAGGCGTTATCGCTATTGATTCTGAGGCTGGACCGACAGAAATCATGGTTATCGCCGATGATTCCGCTGATGCTAGCTTTGTGGCTGCAGATCTCATTTCACAGGCGGAGCACGATGAGTTGGCTGCAGCCGTTCTGGTGTCCAACTCCCGCGAATTCATTGAGAAGGTAGCGCTAGAGCTTGCTAAGCAAGTCGAGTCTGCTCCGAATAAGGCAAGAATTCTTGAGGCTCTAAAGGGGCAGCAGAGCGCTTTGGTGCTAGTTAGTGATCTTTACGCAGCGGCTAAAGTTGCAGATTTCTATGCCACAGAGCACCTTTCCATCCAAACCAGTCAAAATGCTGCCTTGGCAGCGAAGATTTCAAATGCTGGAGCTATCTTCTTAGGAGGATTCTCGCCAGTGTCTCTGGGGGATTATCTGGCTGGATCCAATCACGTACTACCTACCGGGGGTCAGGCTAGATTCGGCTCTGGATTA
>CALFOB010000120.1 GCA_937919125.1 uncultured Micrococcales bacterium
CCTGGCTTATCTAACTTCATTGGGAATCTCTCTGTTTGTTCATTAGGAAATCAAAAACATCTGTTCGCAGATCGCAAACCTCAAAGGTAACATCTGGTAGTGCTTGTTGAAGTTCTTTCTTAGCTGTTTCGAGCCAAACAAATTCTGCTGCCCAGTGTGAAATGTCAATGAGTGCAAACTCAACACCACGAGCTTTAGCTAGCTCCAAGATTTCTTGGGCATTGTGGTGCTTCAGATCTGAAGTCATAAATACTTCAGCACCTTGGTCTAAGGCTGCCAAAGAATATGAATCTCCCGCTCCAGCGCAAAGCGCGACCTTGCTCACTTCCTTATCAAATGCACCGGCAACACGAACTCCTGTCGCAGTTGGTGGAAGTATCTCGTTCAATTTATTAGCAAGTTCACCCAAGGTGATAGATGAATCTAGTGAACCTATCTGACCAATACCCTGTTGAGAGTTTGTTAGAGCCTGAAGTGGTTTACTTCCTGAGAGCCCTAAAGCTTTAGCTAAGACAGCGGATGTACCTGATTCAACAGAATCTGCATTGGTGTGTGCCGAGTAGACAGCAATGTTGGCTCTAACTAGCTCTGCAAGAACTAATCCTTTAGAAGTGTCTTCAGAAATAGAAGTAACTCCCCTAAGTAGCATCGGGTGATGAGCAAAGATTAGGTCAGCACCCACATCTTTTGCGTGCTCAACTACATCTGAAGTCACATCAACCGTTAGCAAAACTTTCTTGATTGGTTGTGATAGCGAACCAGTAACTAGACCAACAACATCCCAGTCTTCGGCAAGTTGAGTAGGCCAAAGTTTTTCAAAAACTTTTAGAGCATCACCTAGAGAAACAGTCATTACTCGGTGCCAACAAAAATGTCATTCAGTTGATCGCGTCTAGCTTCTAGCTCTAACACTTCGCGTTCTTGCTTTCGAATCTGAGGGATGCGAAGAGCAAAAGTGCTTAGCATTCCAAAGCTAAGAGTCGCTAAGAATCCAATTGCAGCAGATCCGATGTTGGCTTCTAGGCCTAGGTAAGGCAAAGCAAATCCCATAAAGTCAAAACCGAAGAGATTCACTGGGATCAAAGCAACTGCCAACGCAAGAGATGCAATCCAAGTAATTAGCGCAAGGATGTTGAACTTCTTGTATAGCCCGTATGAACGAGATAGCGATAGTTCGTGATAAGCCTGTCTTCTGATCGCAACATCAGCAGCAAAGATTCCTACCCAGCCAGCTGTCAATGCTGATACAAGAATGAATAGGTTGCTTAGGTAAGTTACTTGCTGACTCTCTGGCTGCTGAGCAAACAGAACTAGCAGCAGAACAGCTGCGACAACAGTCAGCACAAGCCCTGTGACTCTCGACTTGGTTCTAAACAGTGAAACGTAATCCAATGCAGCAGTTCTTAGAGTCAAGATTGTTGCAAAGAAAATTGATAGTGCTGCACCAGCGGTTAGTGCTCCTTGTGCCCAAGTTGGCAATGACTCAAGAGCTTGCTGAGGGCTCAATACTCCTGTTGAGGAGAATGTTGATAGTGATCTAAGCCAGAAGTCAGCACTCAAGGATCCGAGCCATAAGAGAGCAAGCACTGCCACAAGAGCAGGAACCACAAAGTTAGCAACCAGGACAGCTGCGAATACTTTGATTCCGCGAACACTCATTGGGATTGCTTTAGAGATGTTTGGAGCTAGAGCAAACCACAGCGTCAGATTGACCATTACTACCAAAGCAAATCCAGCTAATCCAGTTAGCGATACAAGTTCAGTTGAACCTGGGGATGTGAAGCTCACTCCCTCACCTGCAACAGCAGCAAAACTTTGAATGAACATGGCAAAGCCGATAATGCTTACTAGTGCCTGAACAGTTCTACCAAGAGTTCCTCGGAACAAAGCAACGGTTCCTGCAGCAAGAACAAATACAACCTGGAATACAAAGCCAAAGGTAAGTTGAAGGCCAGCAACATCCAAAATGACAATTGCAAATTCTTCAGTCAAGACACCTAGTTGGTTCATCAATAGGGTGAACCCTGAAACTAGAATCGCAGCAATAGTTACTCTTCCCAAGAAACTAATTGTCAGTGGAATCGAGTTACCCCAAACCCCAAAGACTGATCTTGAAATAGTTGCTGTTGATAGTCCGCTTCGCTTTCCTGCAATAGCGGCTGCTGCTACTAGTAGCCCAGAAACTAAATATCCTCCAACTACAGAAACAGCGATGGCAGTTGCATTCAAACCAAGGTTGATTAGCAACCAAGTTAGAAGAACTGGAACGATTGTTGCTGATGCTCCCAGCCATACGTAGATCTGAGATAGAGGACCGCGGTTACGGTTTTCATCTGAAGGAATAAGAACATTGCTCTCGGTTGCACTCAAAGTTGCACCAGTCTTCTTCTCTGATTCTTCTAGTGCTGTTAATTCCTCTTCAGCTGCAGCTGCAGCAAGAAGCTTTTCAAACTCAGTTTCTGATTCAGATCCGATAGGTGAAAGTTCTGGTTCAGCTTCA
>CALFOB010000121.1 GCA_937919125.1 uncultured Micrococcales bacterium
ACACTAGTTTCTTCAAGAGACACAGTTCTTCCTGGTGAAGATGCGGATGCAGCTGCGCTTATTGAAAAAGTCTTTATTAGAAATGGAATGCAAGTTCTTTCTAAGTCCAGAGCAGAAAGTGTTGTGAACACAGGAACTGGCGTTGAAGTGAAACTGGCTGATGGCAGAGTCATCCAAGGTTCACACTGTCTAATGGCTGTTGGTTCAATTCCAAACACTAAAGATCTAGGTTTGGAAGAAGCAGGAGTGCAGCTAACTGAATCTGGTCACGTGGTTGTGAACAAGGTCGCAAGAACCTCTAGAGCAAATGTTTATGCCGTAGGTGACTGCACCACATTCCTTCCTTTAGCTTCTGTATCCGCGATGCAGGGAAGAACTGCTGTGTTCCATACTCTAGGAGACGTTGCAGCTCCAACAGAACTTAGAAATGTTGCAGCTAACGTATTTACTGCTCCTGAGATTGCTTCAGTTGGTTGGTCAGAGAAAGATGTTCTTGAAGGAAAAGTTTCAGGGACAGTCCACAAAATAGAACTAGAACTAAACCCAAGAGCAAAACTTCAAGGCATCAAGGATGGTTTTATCAAGTTGATTGCTTCCCCTGGTGGAACTGTTATTGGTGGAGTTGTTGTAGCACCTAAGGCTAGTGAACTTATTTACCCAATTGCTATTGCAGTTGAGAATAGATTGACCGTAGATCAGATTGCTAAGACCTTTGCGGTTTACCCATCAATCTCAACATCTATAACTGATGCATCACGTGCTTTACACGTGCCTAACGTTTAGAAGTATTTACTCTTCAAACTCAATGAGCATGGTTCCAGCTGGAACTGTTGCACCCACTGCTACGTGAATCTTCTTGATGACTGCGTCTTTGACTGCATTCTGAGGAGATTCCATCTTCATGGCTTCAAGAACTAGTAGTTGCTGACCTGCAGCTACCTTGTCGCCTTCAGATACAGCAATCTTTACTACTGTTGCCTGCATCTGAGCCGTTAGGTGCTTACCTGAATCAACCTGAACGTCTGTGTGAGCTTTGCGCTTAGGAGCGTGAGCTACTGGCTTTGAACCACCGTTTAGGAATAGCTGCTTAGGCAGGCTAACTTCAATTCTCTTGCCATCAATCTCTACTACAACGCTGTTTCTAGCAGGTGCTTGTGATCCTGCTTGGGCAACACCTGACCATGGCTCAATGTCGTTGTTCCATTCGGTTTCAATCCATCTGGTGTAGATACCGAATTTGCCATTAGAACCGATAAATGCTGGGTCGTTCACAATCTTTCTGTGGAAAGGAATAACTGTTGGCATTCCTTCGATGTGGAGTTCTGCAAGAGCTCTTCTTGATCTCTCAAGTGCTTCTTCACGAGTAGCACCTGTAACGATCAGCTTGGCAATCATTGAGTCAAATGAACCACTGATTTCTGATCCTGCTTCAACACCGGTGTCGATACGAACACCAGGTCCACCAGGGGCTTTGAAGGTGTGGATAGAACCAGGTGCTGGCATAAAGTTTCTACCTGCATCTTCACCATTGATTCTGAATTCAAAAGAGTGACCTGTTACTACTGGGTCACCATATTCAAGCTTGCCGCCTTCTGCAATTCTGAACTGTTCACGAACTAGGTCAAGACCGGTTACCTCTTCTGATACTGGGTGCTCAACTTGAAGGCGTGTGTTAACTTCTAGGAACGAGATGGTTCCATCTTGAGCAACGAGGAACTCACAAGTTCCTGCACCTTGGTAACCAACTTCTTTCAAGATTGCTTTTGAAGATTCGTAAAGTCTCTTAACTTGCTCATTAGTTAGGAAAGGAGCTGGAGCTTCTTCGACTAGCTTCTGGTGTCTTCTCTGAAGTGAACAGTCTCTGGTTGAAACAACAACTACATTTCCGTATGCATCGGCAAGACACTGAGTCTCTACGTGACGAGGTTTTTCTAGATACTTCTCAACGAAGCATTCGCCTCTACCGAAAGCTGCAACTGCTTCACGAGTTGCTGATTCAAAAGCTTCAGCTACTTCTTGTTTCTCGTAAACAACTTTGATTCCACGACCACCGCCACCGTAGGCAGCCTTAATAGCAATTGGGAGGCCGTGCTTAGCTACGAACTCTAGAACTTCTTCAGCACCTGTTACAGGGTTTAGTGTTCCAGGAGCAAGAGGTGCTCCAACTTTCTCGGCAACGTGACGAGCAGAAACTTTGTCACCTAGTTGATCGATTGCTTTAGGAGATGGCCCAATCCAAATGATTCCAGCATCGATTACTGCTTGAGCAAAACTTGCGTTCTCTGCAAGGAAGCCATAGCCAGGGTGAATTGCGTTAGCACCTGATCGCTTAGCGATAGAAAGAATCTTGTCGATAACAAGGTAGGTGTCTGCACTAGTTAGACCATTTAGTGCATAAGACTCATCAGCCATGCGGCTATGCATAGCGTCTCGGTCTTGGTCGGCATAGATTGCAACTGTCTGGATTCCGGCATCTTTAGCGGCTCGGATGATACGGACGGCAATCTCACCGCGGTTAGCAATGAGGACCTTGGTTATCTTGGCTGATTTTGAGGCAGTCATAAGACTCAAGCCTACCTATTTAGAGCTCCAAAGGCTTGGGTAATCCACCCCAAGCTTGATGCAAAGCTCCCTAAGGGTAGGCAAACTAAGGCCAACAACGGTATGAGAATCACCCTCAATAGCCCTAATAAAGGCCCCTCCAAGGCCATCAATAGTGAATGCACCCGCTACTTTCAGGGGTTCTCCGGTCCCAACATAGGCCAAAATCTCCGAATCTGAGAGGTTAGCGAAGTGGACAGTGGTGTTGGTAGCCTGCCCAACAGCCGCGGGATTGGCTGAATTCTCTCGGTTATCAATAAGCCAATGGCCTGTGTAGAGCCTGCCTGAGCGTCCTCTCATCGACTTCCAGCGCTCAATAGCCACCTCTGGTTCATGTGGTTTACCCAAAGATTCACCGTCTAGATCTAGAGAACTGTCGCAGCCAATGATTAGAGCTCCTTGAGCGTCGGGGTGATTTAGGACCGCTTCTGCTTTAGCTCTGGCAAGTAGAAGGACCATGTCCTGAGTATTTGAGATCTCTCCGGTATCTATTGCCTTCTGAGTTACTAGTTCTTCATCAACTCCAGGGGAGATGGTCACAGGTTCAATGCCGCCATCTCGAAGTAATCGAAGACGGGCAGGGGAAGTGGAAGCTAGGACAAGTTTGGTCACAAGACCAGACTACCGAAGCAGGTGTGGAACACTTGTGTAGTGAATAAAACAACTAATTGGCTTGACCAGGTAATCGAACTAGACATCGAGAAGGTCGCCCACGGCGGTATCTTCGTCGCAAGGCACGAAGGCAGAGTTGTATTCGTCTCTCATGTTCTTCCTGGTGAAAAGGTAAAGGCCAGAGTTTATGAAGATAAAGGTGGCTCATTCTGTAGAGCAGAGCCAACCGAGATTCTTGTTGCTTCTCCAGATCGAGTAAAGCACTTTTGGAAAAACGCTGAACAAGCCGGTGGAGCAGAGT
>CALFOB010000122.1 GCA_937919125.1 uncultured Micrococcales bacterium
AGCCTTCTAGCGTCTGTCGTTCTTTACATTCTCACAGTAGGTAACGTAAGAGGATTCGCTTTCACACTTGGTCTAACAACGCTTATTGACATTACAGTGGTATTCCTCTTCACATACCCTGCATTTAGATTGCTCACAAAGAGCAAGTTCTTCATGTCAGGTAATGCTTGGACTGGTCTACAACTAAAGGACAGCTCAGCATTTGGTTACACAGGTCGCGGATCATTCCGAGTTTCACCGACAGTACCTGTAGGCAAGATTGCTAAGTCATCTAAAGAAGCTGAACGTCGTCAGACAATTGCCGAGCGCAAAGCAGCTTCAGACAAAGATTCAACCGCTAAGAACAAGGAGAACAACTAATGTCTCGTTTTACCGACCTTGGTAACCAGCTATACAGCGGTGAGAAGTCAATCAACTTTGTTGGTAGAAGAAAGAACTTCTACATTGCAGCTGCCATCACAGTTGCGCTAGCCATCTTGATCCCTGTGGTTAAGGGCGGATTCAATTTCGGTATCGAGTTCCGCGGTGGATCTGAATACAAGATTTCAGGAAGCAAACTACAGAGCACAACACTTGCAGAAGATGCAGTTCACGAAGTTGTACCTGCAGTTCAGGTAAACACCACAATTATTGGAGCAAACACTATCCGTGTTCAAACTCCCCAGCTAAGTGACGAGGACTCAGAAAAGGTTCGCCTTTCATTGGCAAAGACTTATGAAGTCAAGGACAGTAACGTTGCTAGCTCGTTTATCGGCCCTAACTGGGGTGCAGACATCACAAACAAAGCCTTATCTGGACTTGCAATCTTCATATTGTTAGTTGCCATTCTTATGGCTCTTTACTTCAGAACTTTGAAGATGAGTGCCGCAGCTATGTTGGCTTTGGCTCACGACCTTATTTTGACCGCTGGTCTTTACGGAGCACTTGGCTTTGAAGTAACTCCAGCAGCCGTAATTGGGTTCCTAACTATCCTTGGTTACTCCCTTTATGACACAGTGGTGGTTTTCGACAAGATCCGAGAAAACACCCACGAAGTTGAATTTAGCGAGACAACTACTTTTGCTGAACA
>CALFOB010000123.1 GCA_937919125.1 uncultured Micrococcales bacterium
CAGTCTTCACGTCTTCATTTGCGACACCAAAACCACGAGAGAGCGCTCCCTGTGGGTCAAAGTCAACTAGAAGTACTTTGCGTCCATACTCTGCAAGAGCAGCTGCAGTGTTGATGGTGGTGGTTGTTTTACCTACTCCACCTTTTTGGTTACAAAGGGCAATGATTCGAGCAGGCCCGTGACTAGTTAGTCTCTTGGGAATTGGAAACCGTCCGTCGGTGTTTTTACCTGACATTTGTCTAGTTTCCTCTCTGGCTTCACAGCAGTAAGTCCTTGGTTTCTTAGCCAACCAAGGCTGTAGCTTTACCTCTAAATACTATCGCTGTGCTCGGGGGTGGCTACTCGCATAGATCTCCCTGAGGGCATCTACGGTTACCAAGGTATAAATCTGGGTGGTTGTTACCGATGCGTGGCCTAAAAGCTCCTGAACCACTCGAACATCAGCCCCTCCTTCTAGGAGATGGGTAGCAAATGAGTGCCTAAAGGTGTGTGGCGATACTTCAACGCCCAGCTTGGCTGAAAGGGCAGCATCACTGATTATCTGCCAAATACTCTGCCTTGAGAGCCTAGAGCCCCTTTGATTGAGGAATAGCGCTGGGGTTCCAAGCGACAGGGTCGCTAGCGAAGGCCTGACTCTAACTAGGTAGGCAGCAACAGCAGCCTGGGCATACTTTCCAACTGGAACAATGCGCTCTTTTGAACCTTTACCGAAAAGCCTGACAATCTCAGGATCAATTAGGTCATCAAGATCCATGTTCACAATCTCAGAAACTCTGGCTCCTGTTGCATACAAAAGCTCGAGAATTGCTCGGTCTCTGACTCGAATGATATCTGCTGCCCCTGAAACATCATCTGGCTCAGGTCCAGCTGCTTTGAGAAGTTTCTCGATCTCTTGAATAGAGATTGCTTTAGGTAAACGCTTAGGTGCTTTAGGTGGCTTAACAGCGGCTGAAACATCATTGCCGCTGATGCCTTCAAAAAGCATGAACTTATGGAAGCCTCTGACTGCTGCCAAGATTCTTGCAACCGAGGTAGCAACTAACCCTTTTTCAGAGACGAGAGATTGCGCGAAGTTGCGAACAACTATTTCTGTTATCTCTGCTGAATCTGTAATGCCCATTTTTTCTAGAGCTTCAAGGTATTTACCTAAATCACGCTTATAGGCAAGCAGAGTGTTCTTTGCCATGCCTCGTTCGATAGTCAGATGGCGAAGATAGCCATCAACGCTTCTCTTTAGGCTAGCCAACTTTAGTCCGCTTTATTGCTGAACAGACGTCCAGCTAATGCAGCCTTAATTAGTCCGTGGAACAAAGGATGAGCCTTGGTTGGCCTTGACAGGAACTCAGGGTGAGCCTGGGTAGATACGTAGTAAGGGTGAACTTCTCTAGGAAGCTCAACAAACTCAACTAGGTTTCCATCAGGAGAAGTTCCAGAGAACACCAAGCCAGCCTCAGAGATTTGATCTCTGAAGTTGTTGTTCACTTCATAACGGTGGCGGTGACGTTCTTGAACAGTTGTCTTGCCGTAAGTTTCAGCGATAACGCTTCCCTCTTTAAGCTTTGCTTCGAATAGACCAAGTCTCATGGTTGCACCCATGTCACCTGAAGCAAGAATGTCTACCTGCTCGGCCATAGTTGCAATCACTGGATACTTGGTGTCTGATTCGAACTCTGTTGAAGAAGCACCTTCAAGGCCAACGACGTTTCTCGCGTATTCAATAACCATGCACTGCAATCCAAGACATAGTCCTAGAGTTGGGATTCCGTTTTCTCTAGCGAACTTCAAAGCACCTAGTTTTCCTTCGATGCCTCTAACTCCGAAGCCGCCAGGAACACAAATAGCGTCGACATCGCTTAGGTGGGTTCTAGCACCCTCTTCAGTGTCACAAAGATCACTAGCTACCCACTTGATCTTTACCTTTACCTGCTCAGCAAATCCACCAGCACGAAGCGCTTCGGTGACAGAGAGGTAAGCATCAGGAAGATCGATGTACTTTCCAACTAGAGCTACATTGACTTCAGTCAATGGCTCGTGGACAGCCTTTAGAACGCTGCTCCATCTAGTCCAGTCAACTTCTTTAGCTTCTAGACCTAAGTGATTGATGATGTATGAATCTAGACCTTCGTCATGCACAACACTTGGGATGTCATAAATGCTGTTGGCATCTGCTGCGTTGATAACTGCCTTGAGTTCAACGTCACACATCAAAGCAATCTTCTTCTTGATTGCATCACCGATAGGTCTATCGCTTCTACAAACAATCGCATCTGGCTGAATACCCGTAGAGCGAAGGGTTGCAACAGAGTGCTGAGTTGGCTTGGTTTTTAGTTCACCGCTTGGAGCTAGGTATGGCACTAGAGAAACGTGGGCAAAGAAGACCTTGTCTCTTCCTAGCTCGTGTCTTACCTGGCGTGCAGCTTCAATAAAAGGAAGTGATTCGATGTCACCAACAGTTCCACCGATTTCAGTGATGATCACATCTGGAGCTGGGTCTTCAAATGCCTGAAGACGCATTCTTCTCTTAATCTCATCGGTGATGTGTGGGATTACCTGAACGGTATCGCCTAGGTAGCCGCCAGCTCGTTCCTTGCGGATAACTTCGCTATAGATCTGACCTGTTGTTACGTTTGCAGACTGTGACAAGTTAATGTCTAGGAAGCGCTCATAGTGACCGATATCTAGATCTGTTTCAGCGCCATCATCGGTTACGAATACTTCACCGTGCTGGAAAGGGTTCATGGTACCTGGATCGACGTTTAGATACGGGTCGAGTTTCTGCATAACAACAGTAAGACCACGGGCTCTAAGTAGGTTCCCCAAACTGGCTGCCGTCAGGCCCTTGCCTAGTGAGGAAGCAACCCCACCGGTCACAAATATGTGTCTTGATTTACCAGAATCCATCGCATCAGCCATGGAATTTAACATTAGCAGTTGCCCTGCCCAGCCTCCAACTTTGACTTACTAGACATGCCGAATGGTTTGAAAAGTTAAGGCAAATTACGAGTTCTTGGCAAGTTCCAAAAGTTCAAGGGCAGCCGATTGAGCAGTCTCTGAATCGGACAGGCCAGAGAGCATGCGTGCTAATTCCTCCGCCTTAGCCTCTTGATCCAGTACCTTCACATCGCTAGCGGTAAACATAGCGTCTGAAGTCTTGATGATTGCAAGGTGCTGGTCGGCAAAAGCTGCCACTTGAGCTAGATGGGTGACAACTATGACCTGGGCGTTCTTGGCTAATTTGGCAAGTCGACGACCTACTTCAATAGCAGCAGCACCACCAACACCCGCGTCAACTTCGTCAAAGATAAAGGTAGGCGCACTGTCTGTTTCAGCAAGTATGACCTCAAGAGCCAACATGATTCGGCTTAGCTCACCACCTGATGCACCTTTGCCGAGTGCTCTAGGTTCCGCTCCCGCATAAGACTCGAGCAAGAAACTCACGTTATCTAAGCCTGTTGCGGTAAGCGTCTCTGTGACTTCAACATCAACGTGAAGTTTGGAACCGGACATTGCCAGGGCAACTAACTCGCTGGTTACTCTCTCCCCTAATTGCTTAGCTGCACTCTTTCGGTTCTCAGAAATTTCCTTAGCAAGTTTTCTAGCCCGAGCTTCAAGTTCTGCAACTCGAGAGGTTAGTTCTTCAACACGTTCAGTTGAGCTATCTAGATCTATGAGTTTCTGGCTTGCACTTTTTTCGAAGGCAAGCAGATCTTCAATTGTTGGGCCAAATCTTCTTAGGGCTGAGGTGATATCGCTTCTACGAGATTGAATCTCATCAAGAGTCATAGAGCTCTCTGATTCAAGGGATGAAAGGTAGCTTGCAAGTTCCACCGCCACATCATTCAGGCTTTCAATTACTTCATTCAGCTGTGCAGCTGCAGGCTCTAGTGATGAATCATGGGTAGCTGCGTTCTCAATGGCTTTACGGGCCTTGCCAACTAGACCAACTGCATCTACCCCATCAAATGAATCTGTAAGCAACGCTTCGTGAGCTAGACCGACAGCTGATCTGAGATCTTCGGTATGAGTAAGTCGCTTCGCTAGATCAGCAAGTTCAACGTCTTCATTGGGTTTAACCGCTAACTTGGCTAGCAGTTCGAGCGCCTCTGTTAATTCTTCGATTTGGGCTGCTCTGCTCGAGTCACTCTTTAGGACTTCTTCTAACTGCGCCTTGGCAACTCGCCAAGAGTTGTAGCTCTCTAAGAAGGTAGCTAGCAAGTCTTGGTGCTTGCTGCCAGCAAACCTATCTAGGGCAACCCTTTGAGCAACTGGCGATTTGAGTCTGATTTGATCAGACTGTCCATGCACGACAACTAGGTGTTCGGCTAATTCGTTTAGTAGTCCAACTGGTGCTGATCTGCCACCAATGACAGCCTTAGACCTTGAGTCACTTCCAACTGTTCTTACAAGTAGAAGTTCTCCCTCTTCAACAAAAGCACCAGCTTCTTCCGCCTTTGCAATTGCTGGATTAGTTTCGCTCAACTTCCAGTGTCCTTCAAGAATTGCTTGCCCAGAGCCAGCACGAATCATTCCAGAGTCTGCTCTGGCTCCTAGAAGTAATCCAAGAGCAGTCAGCACCATGGTCTTTCCAGCGCCGGTTTCACCAGTTAGGACAGTAAGTCCTGGATGAAAGTTAAGTTTGGCTTCGCTAATGACACCAAGGTCGCGAATGAAAATGTCTTCTATCATCTGTTGTTGCTTTGACTAGCCTTGCTCAGAAGATTCAGGGCCACGCCAACCAGTAACAGGTAGGGCAAACTTCTTTACAAGACGATCGGTAAATGGGCCTTGGCGAAGTCTTGCAAGGCGAACCGATGTTTCAGACTTACAAACTTCAACACGTGCACCAACTGGAAGATCGTGAGTTCGTCTTCCATCACACCAGAGCACACCGGTGCCAGCTGAGCGGTCTAATACTTCAACAGCAAGAAGAGATCTAGGGCTAATTACCATTGGTCTTGAGAAAAGTGCATGAGCTGAAAGAGGGACCATAAGCATTGCATCAACACTTGGCCAGACAACAGGGCCTCCAGCACTAAATGCATAAGCTGTTGAACCTGTTGGAGTTGCCATGATGATTCCATCGCAACCAAAACTTGATAGTGGCTTCTTGTCGATTTCAACAATTACTTCGAGCATGCGTTCAGCAGCACTCTTCTCAACTGTTGCCTCATTAAGTGCCCAAGTTCTGAAAACTTCTTTGCCGCCAACTAGGACGCGAACATCTAGGGTGAGTCTTTCCTTGACTAGGTAGTCACGATCAACAACTCTTGCAACAGCATTAGAGAAGCCTTCTCTTTCACTTTCAGCAAGGAATCCAACGTGACCTAGGTTGATGCCCATAAGTGGTGTCGCTGTTTCTCTAACCACTTCGGCAGCTTTCAGGATTGTTCCATCGCCACCTAAAACCATGACTAGCTCTAAATCCTTCTCAGGAACTGCTACTCCTAGTTCAAGGACGTGGGAAAGGAATTCACTTGGCTGGTTTCTGTTGGCCTGGAATTCTTCGATCTCAATAATCTGCTCTGAAGTCATTACTGGGATTAGCTTGGCTGATACCAGTTGCTCGATAGCTTCCTGGGTAGCAGTGATTGCTTCAAGTCGGCCGGTATGGGCAACCAACAGAATGTATCTTGAATCACTCATATTGCCAATCGCCTCCTTGAATTAAGCACGTTCTTTAGCTAGTTCGTCAATTCTGCCAGACCAATCGATGCTGTGGTCAGTCTCCACAGAATTTAACCAGACCAGGAACTCAACATTTCCATGAGTTCCAGGCAGTGGAGACTTGATAAGTCCTTGGATATTTAGTCCCTGAGCCTTTGCTTCTTCAAGTACCTGCCTTATAGCAGATGCTCTAAGTCTGTGGTCATTGACGATTCCAGAGGCATCAAGGGACTTCTTACCAACCTCAAACTGAGGCTTGATTAATAGGACGAAGTTTGCCTTAGGCGCAACCTGAGCCATCTGAGCTAGGACAAGTGTCAGCGAAATAAAGCTGAGATCAGCAACAACAAGAGAGATGGTGTTGTCGGTTAGCTTCTGGTCGAGTCTTGAGCCAATGACTTTCTGGAGGTTTTCCTGGGTCATGTCTCGGGCATTGAAATTCTCAATGTTGATTACCATGCGGTTTTCTAAAAGAGCTTCGGATAGCTGTGAATGGCCAACATCTAAAGCAATAACCTTTGATGCTCCATAACGTAAAAGAACATCGGTGAATCCACCCGTTGATGCTCCAACATCTAGACATATCTTGCCAACGATTTCAATGTCGGTAAATTCTTCTAGAGCTGCCGCTAATTTATGACCAGCTCTTGAAACATAATCAATCGCCTCTAGAACAACTAGTTCAGCTGCTTCTGGAACAGGCTGTGAAGACTTTCTAGCCTCTCGCCCATCTATAAATACCCGACGAGACTCAATCAAACTTGAAGCTTGGTTTCTAGATCTAGCAAGACCTCGCTCTACTAGAGCAACGTCGAGACGTGTTGAATATTGATCCAACGTCTTACTCGTTAGATTCGTCAGAGGCCGCGTTTAGTTGAGCTTCTAGCTTTGCCTTTAGTTCTGCAAAAGCCTGAGGTTGCTCATCCAAGCTTAATTCAGCAATTCTTGCTAGCTCAGCCTCGAGTTCGTTTAGCCTGTCGTTCATTTATGCCTTCTTTTCGTAGAGTTCATAGAGTTCCGAAGTAAGTGACTCCTGAACGCTCTTGCGCTCTCCGGCAACCAAAGTCAGGCCAGACTGCAACTTCACGATTTCAGCCTCGGCAGCTGCTTCGGCCTCGGCAAGTCTCTGAGAGATTTCAGCGCGCTCGGCAGTTAGCGTCTCAAGCGCTGCAGTTGCTGCGTCTCTGCGTTCCATAATTTCGAGCTCAACGTCTTCGAGGTTCGATAGTCGCGCCTTGAGGGATACCAACTCATGCGTGATGCCGTCGGCATCCTTGTGTGAACTAACGGTGAGCAAGCGCTCGTTGTCTTGAGCGATGCGCTTCTCGACCAACTCGATGTCCAGGATCGAATTGGTGACGTCGCCCTTCGGCTTGCGGGTCCGCTTGGCGGTCGTCGGCGGCGGGATCACCACGGGCTTCGTGGTGCGCC
>CALFOB010000124.1 GCA_937919125.1 uncultured Micrococcales bacterium
GTAACAATCACTGAGACTTATGTATTCCGTGGAGCAGTAAACGGCTTCATCAAGGAAAGAAGAATCATTACTGTTCTTCACGAACTTGCTCACATGTGGTTCGGAGATCTAGTAACCATGCGTTGGTGGAATGACCTATGGCTAAACGAGTCATTCGCCGAATACGCTTCATACCTAGCTACAGCTGAAGCTACTGAATACAAGGAAGCTTGGACAACATTCGCCTCTCACGAGAAGTCATGGGCATATCGTGAAGACCAGATGCCTTCAACTCACCCGGTTGTTGCAAACATCAGAGACCTAGAAGATGTTCAAGTTAACTTCGATGCAATTACCTATGCAAAGGGTGGATCTGTTCTTAGACAGCTGGTTGCCTGGGTAGGTCAAGAGAACTTCATGAAGGGCCTTGCTTCTTACTTCAAGAAGCACGCATTCTCTAACGCAGAACTAGTGGATCTTCTAACTGAACTTGAGCTAACTTCAGGAAGAGAACTGCGTGAATGGTCAAAGCTATGGTTAGAAACCTCTGGAGTGAACACACTTCGTGCAGAACTAGCTGAAGATGCAGATGGCAACATCACTTCATTCTCAGTACTTCAGTCACACCACGTTGACTACCCAACACTTAGACCACACCGTCTAGGAATTGGTTACTACAACTTGGTTGATGGCAAGGTTGTTCTAACTCACCGAGTCGAAGTTGATATCGATGGAGCAAAGACAGAGATTCCTGAACTTGTTGGAACTAAGCGTCCTGACCTAATCCTTCTAAACGATGGTGACTTGGCTTATGCCAAGCTACGTCTGGATGACAGATCATGGCAGACCACTTTGCATAACCTAGCTGTTGTTGATGACTCACTAGCAAGAGCTCTACTCTGGGGTGCTGCCTGGGATTCAACTCGTGATGCAGAAGCAGATCCAAAGGACTTCATTCACCTAGTTCTAAAGAACATCGCAACTGAATCAAACGCAACCGCGATGATGACCCTTCTAAACCAATTGGTAACAGTGCAAAGCATGTATCTAAAGCCTGAGAACCGTTTGGAATACAAGGTCAAGATTGCTGATGCTCTTATTGACATGGCTAGAAGTGCGACCGCAGGTTCAGAAGCTCAGCTTCAGTTCCTAAAGTACTTCCCTCGCTTCGCATCTAACGATGAGCACACAGCGGCTCTTCGTGGACTGCTATCAGGATCAGAGAAACTTGCAGGTCGCGAGATTGACACTGACTTGAAGTGGGACCTGCTAACAGGTCTTGTTGCAACTGGTGCTGCGGACGAAGCAGAGATTGACGAAATGTTGGCTACCGACAACACAGCTAACGGACAGAAGGCTGCAGCTCTTGCAAAGGCTGCTATCCCAACTGCTGAATCAAAAGCTAAGACTTGGCACACAGCAGTTCAAACAGACGAGTGGTCAAACACCATCCTTCAGTACTCAACTCTTGGATTCCAAAGAGGTGCAACTCCAGAACTTCTAGCTCCTTATGTTGAGAAGTACTTCGCTGATGTCTTGAAGATCTGGAACTCAAAGACTTTCAAGATGGCTGAGTATGCGATTGTGAATCTTTACCCAATCTCACTTGCAACATCAGATTTGGCAGAGAAGACAAGAAAGTTCCTAGACACTCCTGAGGTTGCTGCAATTCCTGCCCTTAGAAGATTGTTGGTTGAGAACCTTGACCCAATCGATAGAGCACTAAAAGTTCAAGCTCAAGACAGATAGTTTCAATAAGGAAAAGGCGGAAACAAAATGCCAGCATGGTTTGTTAGCTTTTATGCAGAGTGGGGTCCAGGCCTGCGTATTTTGTTGAGCATTCTTGCAGCTCTATTGATTAGAGCTCTGCTTCAGGTAGCAATCAACAGAGTCGTAAAGTCTGTAACTAAGAGCGTCCGCAAGATTGAAGGGCTTAGTAATGAGTCCTCTCCCCTTGCTCAAGCACGTCTACTTCAGAGAACTAGAACCATTGCATCTGTTTTAGGAAACCTAGCTACCTGGGGCCTAGCCTTCACAGTTATCAGCATTGCTCTAACTGAAGTTGGTGTATCAGCAGGAGCAATTGTCGCTGGTGCAGGTATTTTGGGTGCCGGTCTTGGTTTCGGAGCTCAGTCATTAGTGAAAGACCTTATCTCTGGTTTGTTCATCGTCTTTGAAGACCAATACGGTGTTGGTGACTTTGTTGATCTAGGTCAGGCAACTGGTGTTGTTGAGAGTGTTGGACTTCGCGTAACCCAGGTTAGAGATCTTGAAGGAACTCTTTGGTTTGTTC
>CALFOB010000125.1 GCA_937919125.1 uncultured Micrococcales bacterium
AGGATACTTGCTACTATCAATACCTAGCAGATGTAACAAGGTTGGCAGATTGTCAATCTCGCCACCGTAGGTGTGATTGACATGACCTTGATCCATACCTGGTACAACAATCATGTATGGTACGCGTTGGAGCATCGCGTTATCATAGTTGGACCAAGTTTCTTTCTCTTTACCTAACAATTCAGCCAGGTCAGGATTGCGAGAGTTTGAAATCCCGTAGTGATCACCATATAGCACAATAACTGAGTTCTTATAAACATCAGAAGCTTTTAGATAATCAAAGAATTCTTTAACAGCAGAGTCTAGGTAGTTAGCAGTTGGGCCGTTACCTGACTTGAAAGCCTTAAGGCTTGCAACAACGTCAGCTGAGTCAAGTGCAGTTCCGTCGCTGAACTTAACGCCAGAACGAAGCTTTAGGGTTAGCACGGTCTGAACTAGGTCGCCTTCGAAGTCAAGCTTTGCAACTGCGTAGACGTCACCTGAGGTCTGTGCTGCGAGAGCTTCATCGCTACCGCCACCACCGACGATGCAAAGACCAGAGGTCTTCTTACCAGCCGACTTGAATGCGTTTAAGCCACCAAGAGTTGCTTCGTCAGTCCATGCGTTGAATGCAACTGCCTTAGGGTGTGCCTGGATTGCAGTGCGAACTGCAGTCTGCCACTTTGCCATGTCGCCAGCGATACCGATGGTCTGAACGATCTTTACCTTAGGAGCGTACTTCTTTAGACCGGCAGCGAAAGCAGCTTCCTGCTCCTTCTTGCCGATTGCACCAGCAGGGTTTAGACCATTGATCAATTCACCAGTTGTGATCTTCTTCGCTGCTAGACACTTGCCTAGGTTCTCGCCAAGCTTGCCACCAAGAGTTGCGTAGTCAATTGCTGAGAATGTGATTCCGCGCTGTGGACCATTGAATCCATAGTCAGATGGAACACCGTTAACCACTGCAACAACTGAGCGCTGCTGTGCGAGTAGAAGAGTTGAACGAAGAACTGTTGGTGCACCTGCAGCAAGTGACCACCAGCCCTTGATCTGACCATTCTTGATTAGAGCTTCGAGGTTCTTCTTCTGAGTTGCAGGGTCGAAGTTTGCGTCAGGAGCCTGGATTACGTTCAGACCCTGTGATGCACCGAATCCCTGGAAACCGTGGAACATTCCGATTAGAGCAGGGATCTGGTTGCTCATAGGTGAGAATGCAACGGTTGGGTTGTCTGCTGCCTGAGCAGGTACAGATGTAGAAAGTAGAAGACCGGCAGCTGCCACGCCAACTAGAACTTTCTTGAAAGTGCGAGCACCCATTTGTTCTCCTTGTTTAGTGGTCGCTATTTTGGAGTACCTTTGGCGCTCTTCAACAACGACTTTGTTATTTCGTACTCTGAATTTACCTCAAGTGTCGAAATACTCGAGTATCGGTTTCTGCGATACCACCCACATGTAACTGGTTATGAACCTGTTGCTTTATAACGAACTGGTAACGGCAAAATCGACTGCCATAATTCAGACATGAAGAAACTTTTTGCGATTCTATCTATGGTTGCTTTGACATCAACTCTTGCAGTTACGCCGGCAATTGCAGCACCTGCCAAGCCTGGCGGCACCTGTGCCAAGGTCAACACCAGCACAACCATCAGCAAAGTGAAATACGTCTGCAAAAAGTCGGGCAGCAAACTCATCTGGACCAAAGCATCTGCACCCGCTCCAGTGTTCGCGACCCTCTGGGACAAATACAGCTGGGCGAAGCCAACCGATGCGAGTGCCGTTGCTAGTGCAGAGATCGGAAGAGCACACGTCTGAACTCCAGTCACTAGCTTGTATCTCGTA
>CALFOB010000126.1 GCA_937919125.1 uncultured Micrococcales bacterium
GTGGCGAGCTAGCTCTTGCGATTCTGGTTGAGCAGATGCGTCGTGAAGGCTATGAACTAACTGTTGGAAAGCCTCAGGTAGTTACTAAGAAGATTGATGGCAAGCTACATGAGCCTGTTGAAGATCTAACTATCGATGTTCCTGAGGAGTTCCTAGGTGCTATGACCCAGCTTCTTGCCGCTCGTAAGGGCCGCATGAAGAACATGGTGAATCACTCAACCGGTTGGGTTCGCATGGAGTTCCTAGTTCCATCTCGTGGACTAATTGGTTTCAGAACTGAGTTCCTAACGAGCACCAAGGGAACTGGTATCGCTAACGCCATCTCAGCAGGCTACGAGCCATGGGCTGGAGAAATTGTCACTCGTATCAACGGATCTCTTGTTGCTGACCGCGCAGGTGTTGCAACACCGTTCGCGATGATTGCTTTGCAAGAGCGTGGAGCATTCTTTGTTGAGCCAACCAGCGAGGTTTACGCAGGTATGGTTGTCGGTGAAAACTCTAGAGCTGATGACATGGATGTGAACATCACTAAGGAAAAGAAGCTCACCAACATGCGTGCTGCCTCTAGCGATGAGTTCCAGTCACTAACCCCTCCTCGCAAGCTATCTCTAGAAGAGTGTCTAGAGTTTGCTCGTGAAGACGAGTGTGTTGAGGTTACTCCTGAAGCAACCCGCATCCGCAAGGTTGAACTTGATGCCAACATCCGTGCTCGTAACACTTCTGCTAAGAAGCGTGCGAACGAGAACGCTGGCTAAGCAAAGTACTTAAACGAAAAATGGACCTCAATTGAGGTCCATTTCTCTTTAAGCTCTATTTTTAGGCAGCAACTTTCTTAGCTGGCTTTAGGTATAGGTAAGTGACCGGGATTAGGTAAGCGAACCAAACAATTGACTCCAGGATTGCAGGAGCTGATCTGAAGCTAACGGTTCCTCTAAGTAGGACATCTACGAAGCTGTCCTTAGGAATGATGCCACTTACGTCATAAGCCTTCTCAGTTAGGAATGGGAACCAACCAATTTCTTGAAGTTCATGAACTCCGTAGGCAAGGATTCCAGCAGCAACAATAATCAAGAATGCTCCGGTGTATTTGAAGAACTTGCTGATGTTTAGCTTTAGTGCCCCACGGTAAATCAGGTAGCCAAGACCTGCTGCTACTAGAAGACCTAGGGTTGCTCCTAGAACTGGGTTGGTGTCATCACCAGCAGCTCGAGATGAGCTCCATAGGAACACTGAGGTTTCAACACCTTCACGAATGACTGCGAAGAAAGCGACTCCGACAAGAGTAAATACTGAGGTTGAAGCAAGATCAATCTTTTTGTGTAGTTCACCCTTTAGGGCTCTGCTCTGCTGTGACATCCAGAAGATCATCCAGGTCACAAATACAACAGCCACGATAGAAGCAAGGCCTGCAATCATTTCGTTGATGCCCTCAGGTGCAACAGATACAAACACGGTTAGACCGACACCTACCAAGATGGAGACCAGGATGGCAGCTAATGTGCCCCAAAGTACGGCAATGGCACCTTTTTTGTTGTTTGTCTTGTTCAGGTAGGCAACTAAGATTCCTACGATTAGGGAGGCTTCTAGGCCTTCTCTTAGGCCAATTAGAAAGTTTGCGAGCACTTTGTCCTTTCGCGATGGTTATCAGACCATTCGAAGTTAGGGTTACCTAAGTAAAGATACCCTAAGTTCCAAGTTAGGTCAATGGAGTGAAGAACTGAACTAAGGTTTTTCTATGGCCAAACAATCCTTCAACGCTAAAAGAATCTTTTTAGTCCATGCTCACCCTGACGATGAGAGTCTTCAAACTGGGCATGTGATGGCCGATGCAGTTCTACGCGGAGCTGAAGTGTTCTTGCTTACACTCACTAGAGGTGAAAGAGGCAAGGCAAAGCTAGAAGAACTCAAAGCTTTGGAAGCTAACCCATCAGCGATGGGCACCTTTAGAGCGGGTGAACTCAAGAACGCTATGGCAGCTCTTGGAGTAAAGAACTTTAAATTTGCTGGCACTAGAGCGTACATCGATAGTGGCATGAGAATCGGAAACCTTGGAGTTCCAACTACTCCACTAAAACTTGATCAGATGTCTTTGGCAGCTGTTTCAATACCGGTAGTTGCCGATGACATTTACCAAGCTATGGTGCAGTTCAAACCAGATGCAGTTATTACTTATAACGCCAAGGGCGGTTACGGTCACCCGGATCACAAGAAGGCTCACGATGCAACAGCCATGGCAATGCGAAGATATCGCAAAGTTGTAAAGGGCAAGAAGCCAACCTTCTGGGTAATCTCTGAACCAGGGGAGAGAGCAACAGTAAGTATCGGTGGAGAGAAGACAGCAGAACTAAAAAAGGCTGCCCTTCAAGCTCACGCAAGCCAGGTAACTACTAAGAGAGATACCTACTCGGTTGCCTCAGGTATTGAATTTAAGTTCTCTGCACCGGAACGTCTTCGTCAGGCTAGCCCAAACTTCCTGCCTTGGTTCAAGCCTGCTTTCAAGGCACTGTTTGGCTTCCCTCTAGGAATCATTTTGGGATATGCGGGAGCACTAGTTCACAACATCGTGGCTGCCAACGAAAGACAATCTCCACTAGGTCTATATCTAGCTTTAGGAGCAACAGCTTCTGTTGCATATGTCCTTAGATCTTGGCGAGGATCACGAGGGGCTATCTACCTTTTGAATGCTGGAATGCTGGTTTCTATCTGGTGGCTATCTCGCAATAAGACTTTCGATGCCTTCATCGCAGATGACAAATACGGCAACAGATATGTTCTGTTTGCCATAGCGATTTGTGTGGTGGTGGCAGTATTTCCAAAAATTGAGATCGCAAAGTGGCGTGCTAGATCAAAAAGAGCCCATCTCTAGAGAGATAATTGAACCCAGGACTGAAAAGGATTATCTAATTGACTTACGTAATTGCTCTACCTTGTGTTGATGTCAAAGACAAAGCTTGCATAGCTGAATGTCC
Organism: uncultured Micrococcales bacterium; assembly: GCA_937919125.1. Classification (GTDB taxonomy): domain Bacteria; phylum Actinomycetota; class Actinomycetes; order Actinomycetales; family Microbacteriaceae; genus Rhodoluna. The sequence continues at coordinate 2,970 of CALFOB010000126.1, forward strand.
GGTTGACTGCATCTATGAAGGTGACCGCATGCTTTACATCCACCCAGATGAGTGTGTTGACTGTGGAGCTTGTGAGCCAGTATGTCCTGTAGAAGCTATCTACTACGAGGATGATCTTCCTGAGCAGTGGTCTGACTACTACAAGGCAAACGTTGAGTTCTTCAGTGTTGTTGGATCTCCTGGCGGTGCTGCTAAGACTGGTCCTATTGAAGGCGATCACGAAGTAATTAAAGCTCTACCGCCACAGGCCTAAGTCATGTTTGATCGCTTGCCTGAATATCCATGGCAGAAACTAAAGCCTTTCCAAGCGATTGCTGAAAAGCATTTAGGCGGCATGGTTGACCTAAGTGTTGGATCTCCTGTTGACCCAACTCCAAAGATTATTCAAGATGCCATTAGAGATTCAACTAATGCTCCTGGTTATCCATCAACTGCAGGCTCTCTTGAATTTAGAAATGCAGTTGCCGAATGGTTCGGCAGAAGAAGGGGAGTAACCCTAACTTCGGATCAGGTAATGCCAACTATTGGCTCTAAAGAATTCATTTCCTTCCTACCTCTGATGCTTGGTCTTGGTAAAGGCGATGTCATTGTTCAACCATCAGTTGCTTACACGGCTTATGTTGTTGGTGCTGCTTTATGCGGAGCAGAAATCATCAGTGAAGACGATCCTGCTAAATGGCCAGAGAACACCAAATTGATTTGGATCAACTCACCGGGTAACCCTGATGGTCGTGTGCTTGATGTTGATGAGATGAAAGCATGTGTTGTTAGAGCTCGTGAACTGGGAGCAGTTCTTGCAAGCGATGAATGTTACGCAGAACTTGGTTGGGGTAAGTGGGCAGAGACAAGAATTCCTTCTGTTCTAGACCCAAGAGTTTGTGGAGGTTCTTTCGAAAACCTTCTAGCAATTTACTCCTTGAGTAAGCAGTCAAACCTTGCTGGTTACCGCGCAGCATTTGCAGCAGGTCCTGAAGAACTAATCAAAGGACTTGTAAACATCAGGATGCATAGCGGACTGATCATGCCTGCACCTGTTCAAAAGGCAGTTATTGCTGCCCTAGGTGATGAAGAGCATGTTGCTTCTGAGCGAGCTATCTATCAAAAGCGTCGTGATGTTCTACTAGAAGCAGTTAAGGCATATGGATTTGAGATAGCTGAATCTCAAGCGGGGCTTTATCTCTGGGCAACCTTGGGGGAGGACTGCTGGGTGACAGTCAAGAGGATGGCTCATCTAGGCATCTTGGTAGTTCCAGGTGAGTTCTATGAAGCTGGGGGTAGCCAATACGTGAGGTTCTCCATCACAGCCACCGACGAGAAGATTTCTGAGGGTGCCGCTAGATTGACCAATGCTCTAGGGTTAACTCAATAGCCATTAGATACACAGGAGCAAGTTTTGTCAGCTGATAACAACTCGAAAGTCACCCTGAACTACCCAGGTGGAACAGCGGAATTTCCTATTATTCAAGCCACCGATGGTGACTCTGTAATCGACTTCTCCAAGCTAAATGCCAGCACAGGCCTGAACTCTTACGACATTGGTTTTGTAAACACAGCAAGCACACGATCAGCCATTACATATATCGATGGTGATGCAGGAATTCTTAGATACCGTGGTTATCCAATTGAGCAGCTAGCTGGAGCAAAGAGCTTTATTGAAACTGCTTACCTTTTGATTTATGGTCAACTGCCAAACGCTCAAGAACTTGGGGAGTGGGATGAGCGTCTAAGAAGACACACATTGATTCACGAAGATCTAAAGAACATCTTCCACTCAATGCCACAATCTGCTCACCCGATGTCAGTTCTATCTGCAAGCGTGTCTGCTCTTTCAACTTTCTACCAAGACTCACTTAACCCACACGATGATTACCAGGTTGAACTATCAACTGTTCGTCTACTTGCAAAGCTTCCTACTCTTGTTGCCTACTCACACAAGAACGCATTAGGACAAGCTCTTCTTTATCCAGATAACTCATTGAGCTATGTTGAGAACTTCTTGCGTATGAGCTTTGGCAACATGGCAGAGCCTTACATTCAGAACCCAGTTATCACTAAAGCTCTAGACACTCTTCTTGTCCTGCACGCAGATCACGAACAGAACTGTTCAACATCAACTGTTCGTCTAGTTGGTTCTTCACAGGCAAACCTATTTGCTTCTGTTTCAGCTGGTGTTTCGGCTCTGTTTGGTCCGCTACACGGTGGGGCTAACGAAGCAGTTCTAGAGATGCTTGCGCACATTAGAGACTCTGGTGAATCAGTTCAGAGATTCATTGAGAGAGTCAAGAACAAGGAAGACGGCATTAAGCTAATGGGCTTTGGTCACCGTGTCTATAAGAACATGGACCCAAGAGCAACCATCGTTAAGGCAACAGCAGATAAGGTTCTTGCGGATCTTGGCGTTAGCGATCCACTACTTGATATCGCTAAGGAACTTGAAGCAGCAGCTCTTGCTGATGAATACTTCATCTCAAGAAAGCTTTATCCAAACGTAGACTTCTACACCGGTGTTATCTACAAGGCAATGGGATTCCCAACTCGCATGTTCACAACACTGTTTGCTATGGGACGTCTACCTGGTTGGATCGCTCACTGGCGTGAAATGAACCATGACGCATCCACCAAGATTGGCCGCCCTCAGCAGCTATACATTGGTGAGACTGTTAGGAAGCTGAACTAGCTTTAATAATCTTTGTCTGTTCCTTGTAAACAGTAGGGAACAGCATTACAAAGGCCACGAATGCCAGTAGACCGGCAATCACAAACACCTCTCTCACACCGAATGCACCGATTAGATAACCAGCAACCGACATAGAGCCAATGCTTGCAACAGCGATGATTGAACCGAAAGCCGCAAAGACTCTGCCCTGAACTTCGTGCGGGGTTACCTTGATCATCATTCCAACGCCATAGCTGTTGATAGTTGCATTAGCCATACCTGCAACGAACCAGACTCCCATGATGACCCAGTAGTTAGGGGCAACTCCAACTGCGAAGCCCGAGAGAGAAAGAATTGCCATTCCATATCCCAAGATGATGAGCTCTGTTCTAGGCTTCACTTTCTTAGCGCTTGCAATAGCGCTGAATAGCAATGTTCCAAGTGCGAATCCAGTTCCAACAAGTCCATAGATGAAAGAGTCCGCACCCATGATGTCAGTTAGTAGGAAGACATCTCCCACGTTTACAACGCTGATGCAGAGCACCATTCCGAAGACCAGAATGACAAGGGATCTAAGAAGTGGGCTTCTAAACATGAACTTAAACCCGCCAGCCAGGTCAGTTTTCTCCCCATCCTTCAACGCCTCAGGCTTATGGTTCACCTTTATTAAGTATGGAACGAATGCAATAAATGTAGTTGCGATGGCATCGATGATGAAGGTGATGAAGTAACCCGTTTGGGCGACCAAGATACCTGCTACCGCAGGACCAAATAGTCCGGCTATGGAGAAGTAGCTTTGGATGGTTCCCATAGCTCTTCCGATATCTTCTTTCTTGGCAAGAGTGGGTGTGAGCTTGCCCCAAGTAGGTCCCACAACTGATGCACAAGAGTTTGCAATGAAGAGAAAGAGCCAGATAGCCCAAGTGTCTAACGGTTGGCTTAGGGCAAAGATAGATGCTCCGCCGATAACAGAACCAATTGGAATGACTTGTCTAGTGCTAAATCGATCTGCGATTGTTCCAGCTAGAGGTGCAAAGAGGATAGATGGAAGTGTTCCAACGATGAATAGAGCAGCAACTGCTGCTGGCCCCTGATCTTTCTCTCTGAATACAAGAGTAAAGATTGTTAGTTCTGTTCCTAGAAGGCTAAATGCGCGAGCTAAAGCCATGTATTGGATTTTTGACCACTGCGTCTTTACAGGTTCAATCATTTTTTGTTACTTGCTTTCTAGCCAATAGACAACAGTGTCGCCGTAGGACTTTTCTTCCGTTACTTTTAGTTCTTCTGGTAATTCAGGAATTGGTGTTCTTGAGGACCTCTCCAAGATTATTACTGCATCTTCTTTGAGGTGAGGAAGCAGTGCTGTGAGGTTTTCATTGATTTCGGAATTAGAAACCTCGTAAGGAGGATCAATGAAAATCAAATCAAATTTGCTCGAGAAAGTGGCTAGGTAGGAAGACACTGACTTGCCTTCAGCTCTGATGTCACAGTCCAACTCTTCTTTCTGAAGAGCGGCTTTGATCATTCTCTGGTTAGTAATGATGCCGCCTAGAGCCTGCTTGTTGTTTTCAACAAGTAGGAGAGATCTTGCTCCACGGCTTGCTGCTTCAAAACCTAGAGCACCGGTTCCTGCGTAAAGGTCTAAGACATCTGCTCCATGGATAAGGTCTAATGCCTCTAGGCGATTGAAGATACTCTCGCGAATACGGTCAGATGTTGGTCTGGTTACTTTTGCTGGGGAGGCTAATGTTCTTGAGCCGGCGATTCCGCCAATGATTCTGGTCATAGTGTCCCTAGCCTAACTTGTCCTAGGCTTGGGCGAAGATTGACTCATGTTGTTACCGCTAACGCCACTAGATCGCCTGATAGGCGATAAGACTGCCAAGGCGTTGGCTAAGAACCTAGGAATCAAGACTGCAGCTGAGTTACTGCAGCATTACCCTCGCAGATACTCCTCAAGAGGAGAACTAACCCCAATCAGTGAAATACCTGTTGGTGAGACTGTGACCCTGGTGGCGGACGTGGTTGAGGTCTATGAAAGACGGATGAAGGGTAAATCCGGAGTCATTCTTGAGGTGAAGCTAACCGATGGCCATGGTTTCGTGACAGCCACTTTCTTCAATCAAGCATGGCGCGAGAAAGATCTCAAAGTCGGAAAGCAAGGGCTCTTTGCAGGAAAAATAGGAGTCTTTAACGGCAAGCGCCAGCTCGCCCATCCTGACTATGAGTTAATCGCAG
>CALFOB010000127.1 GCA_937919125.1 uncultured Micrococcales bacterium
TACAAGCTAGTGACTGGAGTTCAGACGTGTGCTCTTCCGATCTTTGCCTTTACTTCTTCAGTAAGAAGAGCAACAAACTCATCGTGAACACTCTCGTGAACCAAGATGCGAGTTGCAGCTGTACAGTCTTGACCTGCGTTGAAGAAACCAGCAACAACAATTTGTGCTGCTGCCTTTTGCAGATCTGCATCAGCAAAAACAATTACTGGTGCTTTTCCGCCAAGTTCAAGGTGAACTCTCTTTAGGTCCACTGCTGCACTCTTAGCAACCTCCATACCTGCTCTTACAGAACCGGTAATAGAAACCATTTGAGGAATCTCGTGTTCAATCATTGCTCGACCGGTGTCACGGTTTCCGGTGACAACGTTGAAGACACCTGCAGGTAAGAATTCGCTGGCAATTTCAGCAAGCATAAGAGTTGATGCAGGAGTTGTGTCAGAAGGCTTTAGAACCACTGCGTTTCCTGCAGCGATAGCAGGAGCGAACTTCCAGGTAGCCATGTTCAGTGGGTAGTTCCAAGGTGTTACCTGACCGATTACTCCAATTGGTTCTCTACGAATAGAAGAAGTGTGGTCTTTGGCATACTCAGCTGTAGCCCTACCCTCTAGATTTCTAGCAGCACCTGCAAAGAATCTGATTTGATCAACAGAAGGCAAGATTTCATATTCAACCAGTGTGCTACGAGGCTTACCAGTGTTGCGTGATTCAATGTCAGCGATCTCTTCAGCTCTAGCCTCTAGTGCATCAGCGATTCTGAATAGAGCTAGTTGACGCTCGCTAGGAGTTGTCTGACTCCAGGTCTCAAATGCTTTATCTGCTGCCTTGTATGCAGCATCAACATCACTCTCATTAGAGACAGGAGAAGTTGCGTAAACCTCACCGTTAGCAGGGTTGACGATGTCTAGGGTTTCACCTGATTTGGATGCCACATGGGTTCCATTGATGAAGTTCTTTAGTTCCTGAGCCATTTGAAAACTCTCCTTCGAGCCTTATAAAAGGGGTAAACATTGGGTATTTCTGTTGAATAAAGACTAATACAGCCCTGTGTTTAGGCACCAATCCGTAGGTCAAACGGCCAAAATGATACGGAATCTATACCAAATTGGTAAATTTCCTGCGATTTCTGAAGTCAAATGGCTTAATCTGTGCCAAAATCGCAGTATGGCTAGAACAGAGCGGGCAAAGGCGTCAGTTCTCGATGACATCTCTAAAGAGATCATCGAGCAACTCCAGATTGACGGTCGCAAGCCATACAGCGAGATAGCTAAGGCAGTGGGCCTAAGTGAAGCCGCAGTTCGACAGAGAATGCAGAAACTTCACGACACCGGCGTAATGCAGGTAGTAGCTGTAACAGACCCTCTTCAGCTTGGCTTCTATCGCCAAGCCATGATTGGCATCCGTTGCACAGGTGACATGACAGAACTTGCTAACAAACTCTCAGCTATGCCAGAAGCAGACTATGTGGTTATGACCGCAGGATCTTTTGACATCTTGGTTGAAGTCGTAGTGGAAAACGATCAAGACCTTATTGATGTATTGAACACAAAAATCAGAGCACTTCCAGAAGTGGTTTCTACTGAGACTTTTGTGTATCTAAAACTACACAAGCAGTTCTACAACTGGGGTGTTAGATAACTAACTAGGTTTGGGCACCTAAGTGGTGCTCGAAGTGGATTGTCATTCGGCAATTCAAAAACGCAACACAAACAAAATGTAAAGAGTGATATCAAATGGCAACCAAGGAGAGCATAG
>CALFOB010000128.1 GCA_937919125.1 uncultured Micrococcales bacterium
CTCTTCCGATCTCAAACTTAGGAATCATTGATGATCTCAAGGGTGTTGGAAAAGCAGCGCATGATCGAGACATTTGGTTCCATGTTGATGGTGCTTACGGTTTAGCAGCGCTGTGTGCTCCATCAGTTCGCGCAGATTTTGATGGTGTAGAAAAGGCAGACTCTTTTATTGTTGATCCACACAAGTGGCTCTTCACTCCCTTTGACTGCTGTGCTTTGGTTTATAGAAAGCCTGCTCTTGCAGCGGCTGCTCACACCCAACACGGTGAGTACCTAGATACTTTGACTGATGGTGGCGACTACAACCCAAGTGATTACGCCTACAACCTAACTAGAAGAGCTAGAGGATTACCGCTCTGGTTCTCTATTGCTACCTATGGAGTCAAGGCTTATAGAACTGCTATCGCTGAGAACATCAAGCTAGCCCATCAGATTGCTGATGAAATCAGAAAGCGTTCCGATCTAAAACTTGTTAGAGAACCAGAGCTTTCAATTGTTGTATTTGAAAAAGAGGGCTGGAAGCTCTCTGATTACGAAGCTTGGTCTGATCGCATATTGAAGCAAGAACTTGGTTTTGTAGTTCCTAGTTCACACAACGGTAAACCAAATGCACGCTTTGCAATTGTGAACCCTAGAACAGATTTGAAACTTCTTGTCCGACTTCTAGATTCAATGGATGAAGGTAAATGAAAGTAACAATCGCTCCTGCCCTGCCACCGCTTAGCCGTGTGAAAGAGCAAACTAGAAAGCCAATCAGAGTTGCCCTAGTTCAAATGCATTGGGAAAAAGATGAAGCAACTCATCTGGCGAATCTAAACAAGGGAATTGAGCTAGCTAGCAATGCTGGAGCTCAATTGGTTTTCCTACCTGAACTAACTCTGACTAGATACCCAGCAGATAAGTTACCTGTTGGCAGACCAGCCGATATCGCAGAAGAACTTGAAGGCAAGACCTTCCAGTTCGCCAAGGCAGCTGCAGAGAAGCATGGCGTCTATGTTCACGCTTCACTTTATGAAGACACAGAACTAGAAGATGGCAGAGGAACAAACGTTGCCATCATGATTAACCCTGCAGGTGAACTAATCGCCTACACACCTAAACTTCACATTCCTGTTACCGCTGGCTACTTCGAAGATAAGTACTTTGCTCCTGGTCCTAACACTCCTGATGGCTACCCTGTCTATGAACTAGAAGTTGGTGAGGATGCGACGCTTGCTTCCTTTGGGCTACCTACCTGCTGGGATGAATGGTTTCCTGAGGTTGCAAGAGCTTATTCACTAGGTGGAGCTGAAGTCTTGGTTTACCCAACCGCTATTGGATCAGAACCTGATCATCCTGAGTTTGATACTGCTCCTTTATGGCAGCAGGTCATTGTTGGTAACGGAATCGCTAATGGAACATTCATGATTGTTCCTAATCGTTGGGGTAATGAAGGTGCTTTGAACTTCTATGGAAGTTCTTTCATCTCTGATCCATATGGTCGAGTTCTAGCAAGAGCATCAAGAGATGAAGATGAAGTGTTAGTTGCAGATCTTGATTTAGACCAAAGAAGAGACTGGTTAAATCTATTCCCTTTCCTTGCGACCAGAAGACCTGATACCTACGAAGCTCTAGTAAAGCCAGTAGTTAATGAAAGAACTGATTCAGGTGATGGTATTGATGGCGGTATCGCTGGAGTAAATCAAAACACAACAGAGGATCTTCAATGAGTTGGAAGATGCCCGCTGAATGGGTCAAGCACGAGAGAACCTGGCTTGCTTGGCCAGCAGCTGATTATGCCCAAGAAGAAGATGCCTTCCTTGCTTGGTCAGAGGTAGCCAACACTGCAGCTGAATATGAGCCTGTAACAGTTCTTGTTAATGAAAGACATCTAGCAACAGCAAAGAAGTACCTTTCAAAAGATATTGAACTAGTTGTTTGTGAACTGGATGACAGCTGGATTAGAGACAGTGGTGCAACATTTGTTGTGAACAGTGAAACTAATTCGCTTGGAGCTATCGACTGGGTCTTCAACGGTTGGGGTGCACAGAGTTGGTCTCAGTATGAACTTGATGACAAGGTTGCATCGTTCATGGCAAAACATGTGAACGTTGAAATCATCAAGAGCGACATGGTCAATGAAGGTGGCGGTATCCATACCAATGGAGCAGGCCTGCTACTAGCAACGGAAACCGTTCAACTAGGTTCTGAAAGAAATCCTGACTGGTCTAGATCAGAAGTAGAGGCTGAACTAAATTCAAAACTTGGTACAGATAAAGTCATCTGGATTAGACGAGGTCTCACCAGAGATTATGAAACTTTCGGCACCAAAGGACACATCGACATCGTGGCCTGCTTCGCCGATGAGAACACTCTCCTAGTTCATGACCAGCAAGATCCTTCACACCCAGATAACTCAATTACCCATGAAGTTATTGCTCGCCTTGAAGAGCAAACCGATGCTCGTATTGTGAAAGTTCCTGCACCAAAGCTTCTCAAAGACGAACTTGGCTTCGTGGACTACTCATACATCAACCACTACATCCTCAACGGTGCTGTTTTGCTATGTGCATTTGACGACCCGAACGATCAGGTCGCTAAAGGCAT
>CALFOB010000129.1 GCA_937919125.1 uncultured Micrococcales bacterium
AGTTGACTGGGAACTAGCAGAAGTTGGTAACCAGCCTAGAAAGATTGAGCTTGCTCTTAAATCTGGTGACAAGGTTCTAGTTCAAGTAACCAAAGACCCAGTTGGTCAAAAGGGTGCTCGTCTAACTTCACAGATCTCACTTCCTGGTCGTTACCTTGTTTATGTTCCTAACGGCAACATGAATGGAATTAGCCGCAAGCTTCCTGAGAGCGAGCGAGTAAGACTAAAGAAAATCTTGAAGGAAATCCTTCCTCCAGATGCTGGTGTAATCATCAGAACCGCTGCTGAAGGCGCTACAGAAGAACAGCTAACCGAAGATGTTCAAAGACTTCAGATTCAATGGGAAGAAATTAGCCGTAACGCTGAAATCTCTAACCCACCAAGCCTGCTATCTTCAGAACCTGATCTTCTAATCAAGATTGTTAGAGATGTCTTCAACGAAGACTTCCAGAAGATGATCATTGATGGCGATGCTCCGTTTGCAACCATCGAAGGATATCTAAAGGATGTTGCTCCTGACCTACTAGAACGCGTTGAAAGATTCTCAGGTGAAGGCGATGCTTTTGATCACTTCAGAATCAATGAGCAGATCATTAAAGCTCTAGATCGCAAGGTTTACCTGCCTTCTGGTGGTTCCTTGGTTATCGATAGAACTGAAGCGATGACTGTGGTTGACGTGAACACCGGTAAGTTCATCGGTTCTGGTGGAAACCTTGAAGAGACTGTAACCAAGAACAACTTGGAAGCTGCTGAAGAGATTGTTCGCCAGCTACGTCTTCGCGACATCGGTGGAATCATCGTTGTTGACTTCATTGACATGGTTCTTGAATCAAACCGAGACCTAGTTCTTAGAAGAGTCATGGAATGCCTATCTAGAGATAGAACCAAGCACCAGGTTGCTGAGGTCACATCTCTAGGACTAGTCCAAATGACCCGTAAGAAGATTGGTATCGGGCTTCTAGAGGCCTTTACTGAGCCTTGTGAAACCTGTGCTGGTAGAGGTCTAATCGTTCACCACGAGCCTGTTCTAAAGAACAAGCACATTGAGGATGATGACCGTCCACAACGTCAAAACAATCGTGAAAACAACAACCGCGATAACAACAAGGGCAAGAACAAGGGTAAAAACAAGCAAAATAACGCCCCTAAAGCCGATTCTGAGCACAACAAGCCAAGAATTGAGCCAGCCAAGGTAGTTACCCCTGAGAAGGCTGAAGAAGCTAAGAACTTGATGTCCAAGATCGCAGCTTCCAGCATGGCTACCACCGAACCAGCCCCTAAAACACTGGAGGCTGTCCTAAATGCTTTGCCTGAATCCACTGATGTTCCTGCTAAACGCAAGTCCAGAAGAGTCTCCAGCGGGGGAGAAATTACCCCTGGCGAGGGCAAATAAGGCAAGAAAACGGGCAAAGAGGTTTGCCAATGCGGTTTCTGACCGCTAAGATTGAACCTTGTTGCCCAGATAACTCGGCAACACTTCCAAATTCAAGTTTTTTCGAACAAAGGGTATATCTGTGGTTTACGCAGTAGTCCGCGCGGGTGGCCGCCAAGAAAAGGTGTCAGTAGGCACCATCGTCACGCTAGATCGTCTAAAGGCACAAGCAGGTGGCACCATTCAGATGGAAGCTCTTCTGCTAGTTGATGGCGAGAAGGTAACTCACGAAGCTGAGGCTCTAGCCAAGGTGAAGGTGACTGCAACAGTTTTGGGTAACCTACGTGGTCCAAAGATTGTTATCCAGAAGTACAAGAACAAGACCGGTTACAAAAAGCGCATGGGTTTCCGTGCCGACCTGACTCGTGTTCAGGTTACTGAGATCAAGTAAGTAAAGGATCTAAAAAATGGCATCCAAAAAAGGTGTTTCCTCAACCCGTAACGGCCGCGACTCAAACGCTCAGCGTCTAGGAGTCAAGCGCTACTCAGGTCAGGAAGTAAACGCAGGAGAAATCATTGTTCGTCAGCGTGGAACTCACTTCCACCCAGGTCGTAACGTAGGCCGCGGTAAAGACGACACCCTGTTTGCTCTTTCTGCAGGTGCAGTTGAGTTCGGTCAAAAGGGCGGACGTCGCGTAGTCAACATCGTTGTTGCGGCTTAGGTTCTTTTAGAACAAACTAGTTTTCAAATCAGCAGGCGAGCCATTGTGCTCGCCTTCTGTGTTTTTATAGGGTACTTAAAGGAAAGGAGTAACTCATGGTGACATTCGTCGATCAGGTTACCCTTCACCTGCGCGCGGGAGATGGTGGAGATGGCTGTATCTCTGTTAAGCGTGAAAAGTTCAAGCCACTAGCTGGTCCTGATGGAGCTGATGGCGGTAACGGTGGAACTATTTCACTTATCGCTGACCCAAACACAACAACACTTTTGGAATACCACTTCAGTCCTCACCGTTCAGGTGGAGACGGTGGCGATGGTGCTGGAGATTTCCGTAACGGAGCAACAGGTAAAGACGTTGTTCTAAGTGTTCCTGTTGGAACAGTAGTTAGATCAGCCGACGGCAAAATCATCACTGACCTTGATGAAGCTGGTATGGAACTTGTAGTTGCTGAAGGCGGTCAAGGTGGTTTAGGTAACGCTGCACTTTCATCTTCTAAACGTCGTGCACCAGGTTTTGCTCTGCTAGGAGTTCCTGGTTGGCGTGGAGATGTAATTCTTGAACTTAAGTCAGTTGCTGACGTTGCTCTAGTTGGATACCCATCTGCTGGTAAGTCTTCTTTGATTGCATCTATCTCTTCAGCTAAACCAAAGATTGCTGATTACCCTTTCACAACCCTGCACCCTAACCTAGGTGTAGTTCAAGCAGGGGAGACTAGATTCACTGTTGCAGACGTACCAGGACTAATTGAAGGTGCTAGCGAAGGTAAAGGTCTAGGACTTCAGTTCCTTAGACACGTTGAAAGATGTGCTGCTTTGCTACACGTTTTGGACTGTGCAACTCTTGAACCAAACAGAGACCCTATTAGCGATCTAGATCTCATCTTGAGAGAGCTAGCTCTCTATGAAGTTCCTGAAGGTGAACTACCTCTTACTGAGAGACCTCAGATTATTGCTCTAAACAAGATTGACGTTCCTGATGGACGCGAACTTGCTGAGTTTGTAAAGCCAGATCTTGAAGCTCGTGGCTACAAAGTTTTCCTTATCTCTGCTGCTACTCACGAAGGTTTGAGAGAACTTAACTTCGCTCTTGCTGAATTGGTCAAGAACCACAGAGATGCTAAGTCAAAGATTCCTGCAAGACCTCGTATTCAACTGATGAACCACAAGCGTGAAGATAACAAGTTCACCGTGAAGAAGGAACACTACGGCGATGGTGAAATCTTCAGAGTTATTGGAGCGAAGCCTGAGCGTTGGGTTGCCCAAACAATGTTTGGTAACGAAGAAGCTGTTGGTTACCTAGGAGATCGTCTAGCGAAACTTGGTCTAGAAGATGAACTTCTAAAGGTTGGTGCTGTTGCAGGCTCAACAGTTGTTATCGGTGCTGGTAAAGACGGAGTTATCTTCGACTGGGAGCCAACTATTGCATCAGCTGGTGAACTTATTGCTGCGCCTCGTGGAACAGACCCAAGACTTGATCTACGTGAGCGCAGAACTAACATTGATAGACGTCGTGAATACCAAGAGATGATGGATGCTCGAGCTGCGATGCGTGAAGAGATGGCTAAAGAAGGCAACCCAATCATTTCTTATGAAATTGGTTCAGAACAAGATCCAGACCTAGCTACAGAAGATCTTGAACAAGCAGGTGCTGGGGAGCAGAAATGAAGCTCTCAGATCACAGAGACATCCCTAAAGCAAAAAGAATCGTAGTCAAGGTTGGCTCATCTTCAATTACCGGTGCCAACCAAGACAATCTAGAACTTCTTGTTGAAGCAATTGCTAAAGCCACCTCAAATGGACAAGAGATTGTTCTTGTTACATCAGGAGCTATCGCTACAGGTCTGCCACTTCTAAACTTCACTGAAAAACCAACTGACCTTGCTACCAAGCAAGCTCTGGCATCTGTTGGTCAGAGCAAACTCATGGGTCGATACGAAGCCAGCCTTGAGCGTTTCAACATTGTTGCCGGTCAAGTTCTGCTAACCGCAGGCGACTTTGAACAAGCTGACACAAGCGAGAACGCAAGCAAAGCAATCGACAGACTGCTGGAACTAAAAGTTGTTCCAATCGTTAACGAGAATGACACTGTTGCTACCCAAGAAATTGCTTTCGGCGATAACGACAGACTTGCATCTCTAGTAGCAGTTCTAGTGAAGGCAGATGCACTTGTTCTTCTAAGCGATGTTGATGCTTTGTATGACAGACCTCCAACAGAGCCAGGTTCACAAAAGATTGAATGGGTTGAACCTGAAGATGACCTGTCAACCATCAAGATTGGCGGCAGTGCTTCTAATGTTGGTACCGGTGGAGCAGAGACCAAGCTTGAAGCAGCTAAGTATGCAAGAGAGTATGGAGTTACTGTTTTGTTAACCTCTATCGATAACGCATCAGCTGTTCTTTCTGGAGAGCGTGTGGGTACCTGGTTCCAAGCAAAGGAAACGAAATGAGCGCATTAGATCTAATTAGAAAAGCTAAAGAAGCTTCTCCTGAACTTGGTCTTCTAACTACTGAGCAGAAGAACCAGATTCTAAA